>JAKQBQ010000102.1 GCA_029574055.1 Methanobacteriota archaeon | reverse complement strand
GTGACATTCGAACCGAATGCAGGCGGAGCAACCGTAACGGGCCCGACACCCACCAGCAAGACCGTGGTCTTCGGCGCCGATTACGGGGATATGGCGACGATCTCCAGAGCAGGATACTCATTCAAGGGATGGTATGACAACTCCGCAGGCACAGGCGTGGAGGTCACATCGACCACACCGGTAAGCACCGCAGGCGATCACTCGCTATACGCCAAGTGGGAACAGAATTACAATGTGACAGTGATCGATAGCTATGCCGCAACCACCGGCGAGGGCGAGTACGAAGCCGGCGGGATCGTTACGATAGACGCAGGAACCCGTACTGGATATGATTTCAGCGGATGGACCGTCACCCTCGGAAGCGCTGTGCTGGCGGATGACACTCAACCATTAACAACATTCATCATGCCCTACGGCGACGTGACCGTCACCGCCGCATGGACGGCCGTCCTCTGCCCGGTGGTATTCATGGACAGCGACCCCGCCACGAACGCAGCGACGACTCAGATCGGCACGACTGTCCAGATAGACTTCGGCAGCCCCGTTACGGCTGCCAACGTACCTGCAGACCCATCCGTTGCGGGATATACATTCACAGGCTGGCTGTATAACGGAACGATCTACAGCGGAACTGCAGCGGCAGGATACGTGATCGATGACGTTTCAGGCGTGGTATTCATTGCGCAGTATGCGGTGATCGCGCCTCCCGCCGGCTCCGCAACATACTACATCACGGCAACATCCGATTCCGGATCGACCATATCTCCGAGCGGTGTTGTACCGGTATCAAAGGGAGCGGACAAGACCTTCTACTTCACAGCCAAGAGCGGTTATTTCGTATCATCTGTGACCGTAGATGGAAGAGCGCTCCCGCAATCTCAGGTCAACCTCGGCTACTACACGTTCCTTGACGTGAACATGAACCACACCATTGACGTGGTCAGCACCGTAGGGACGAAGGGCAGCCTGACCTTAAGGATCGATGTTGTGGAAGGGAACGGATACGCCGAATACAGCATCAACAACGGCTCATTCCAGAGATACACAACGGTCGTGTCCATCCAAGATATGGACGACGTAGATGTCAGGGCAATACCCGCCGGCGGTTCGGAATTCGTGAAGTGGGAGGAAGGCTCCATCGTTTACACAGATTCCCAGATAGCGTTCGACGACGTGGGGGCATCCATCCATCTGGAGCTCTTCTTCACAGGCGATGGTTCAGGCTCCGGGGACAACGGATGGATATGGTGGGTGGTTGCTTTGCTCTTGCTCCTGCTTCTGCTCATACTGCTGCTGTGGCTCCTCCTTTACAGAAGGACGTACGACATAGTGAAGATGGACATTCCGTCGGCAAAGATAATCGGGGAAGACAAAGCGAGAAGGAAGGCTGAATACACCTTCACCATAGACGGAACGCCCGTGGGAGCGGTATCCTACCGCGTCGGAGAGGACGGGGTGTGGAAGCCCATCATCCCCAACGCCGATGGAGAGTATATCATACCGAAGGGCGAGATCGTGGACAAGACGACGATAGAAACACGTTAAGAAACCATTCAGCTGCGCTCCCCTCCTAAGGGGACGCAGCGACCAAACCCCAACAAGGATGGAAGGCAGGAAGACAGTCAACCTTCTATATGGCGGGAACGGCAGACAGGCATGGCTGCCGGCGCGGCACTCACCAACAGGTGCCGCTGACCTTCACACTGCCCCCCCATCCTTCTTGTCTTTTCCCAAACCTGTACGATTACAATCTTTAAGTATGTCTGAAATCATTCCGAAGAACATCAGGGCGTGAAGAAAAGTGGAAGACAAACCTTATCCGACCATATTTGAGGATGAATGCAAAGGATGCGGAAGGTGCATAGCTGCCTGCCCGAAGAGTGTTCTGCAGTCATCCGGGAATCTGAACAAAAGAGGGTACGTCTACGCCAAATATTCCGGGGAAGGATGCTCCGGATGCTTCATTTGTTTCTACAACTGCCCCGAGCCGTACGCGATCGAAGTGTACCGCCCGGATAAGGAGGCGGCGTAAATGCGCAAATTCGTAAAAGGGAATGATGCTGTAATGATCGGTGCGATATATGCCGGAGTGGACGCGTATTTCGGATACCCCATCACGCCGGCAAGCGAGATCGCCCACGCAGCAGCGGAACACCTTCCCCGCCTGGGAAAAGAGTTCCTCCAAGCGGAATGCGAAACAGCCTCCGCGAACATGATGTTCGGCGCCGCGAGCGCCGGGAAGAAGGTCCTGTCGGCTTCCTCCGGCCCCGGAATGAGCCTGATGCAGGAAGGCATATCGTATCTGGCCGGAGCGCAGCTCCCTGCCGTTATTGTTGATGTTATGCGCGCCGGACCCGGCCTGGGCAACATCTGGCCGGAACAGGGCGACTACAACCAGGCAGTGAAAGGCGGCGGCCACGGCAATTACAAGAACATCGTATTGGCGCCCGCCTCCGTCCAGGAGATGTGCGACCTCACCATATTGGCGTTCGATCTCGCCTTCAAATACAGGAACCCGGCGATAATACTCGCCGATGCCGCATTGGGGCAGATGATGGAATCCATCATCATACCCGAAAAGGTCTCCGACACTCCCGACACCGACGAGTGGGCGGTAAAGGGCGATCTCAAAACAAAGAATAATCTCATCTGCTCGATACGCATGGATGTGGACGGGCAGGAGATGCATAATGTCATCATCAACAAAAAGTATGATGAGATGCAGTGCGAAGCAAGGGCGGAATCCTATCTCACAAAGGATGCCGACGTGATAATCACCGGATACGGCACAAGCGCCAGGATAGCGAGGTCTGCCGTTGATGCTCTCAGAGAAAAGGGAATAAGGGCGGGCCTTTTCCGTCCCATCACGCTTTCCCCATTACCGGCGAAAGAGCTTAACGCCTGCGCGACAGGGAAGAAGATAATCGTTACTGAAATGAGCAACGGGCAGTACAGGGACGATGTGATCCTAAACCTCAACAACAAAGAGAAGGTGGTGCTGGTCAACAGGATGGGAGGGAACCTTCCAAAGGTATCCGTTCTAATGGAGACAGCAGAGAAGATGATGGAGGGGAAGGCATGATAAAGAGATCCACCGGCCTTTATGAGGAATTCTCTAGGAAAGAGGGGACAGCGTCCAGGGCGACGCACTACTGCGCCGGATGCGGGCACGGCATAATACTCAAGCTGATATCGGAGGCGATGGCAGATCTGGATATCCAAGACGATGCCGTATTCATCGGCCCCGTCGGCTGCGCCACATTCTGCTATTACTATTTCGACTGCGGGCATATATCCGCACCCCACGGAAGAGCATCGGCGGTAGCGACCGGCATCTCCAGGGTGCTGCCGGACAAACCCATAATCGCATACCAAGGAGACGGGGACCTGGGGGCGATAGGATTCAACAATGCATTCCAGGCTGCCAACAGAGGGGACAACTTCGCGTTGTTCTTCGTCAACAACGCATTATATGCAATGACGGGAGGCCAGATGGCCCCCACGACGCTTGCCGGGCAGGTCACGACCACAACACCCTTTGGAAGGGATGTGGTGAAGACCGGTTATCCGCTGAAGGTATGCGAGGTCTTCGAGACGCTGGAGGCTCCTGTTTTCATCGAGAGGGTGTCCGTAGCCGATACGAAGAGGATAATGCAGGCGAAGAAGGCCATCAGGAAGGCGCTGGAGATCCAAAAGGAGAAGAAAGGTTTTGCTTTCGTTGAGATACTATCCCCCTGCCCCAACAACATGAGGGTGGATCCTGTCAAAGCAGCGGAAGCGTTCACTGAGATAATGGAGAAGACGTTCCCATTGGGCAACTTCAGGGACAACTCCGAGAAAGATATCCCGATGCCGGCGGATGTTCCGCTTAAAACAGCATCGGAGATCACCGGCGGCGGAAGGGAAGGGATAACCACCAAGAATGATCCTTCCTTCAAAGAAAAGAAATTCAAGTTCTCCGGATTCGGGGGACAGGGCGTGTTAAGCTTAGGATTAGTGGTCGCCGAGGCCGCCGTCTCGGACGGGCGGTACGTGTCATGGATGCCCAGCTACGGCCCGGAGCAGAGAGGCGGTTCCGCTTCCTGCTCGGTCATAGTCGGAGGCAAGGAGATAGGATCGCCGACCATAGACGACCCGGATGTTCTGGTGGCAATGAACCAGCCATCTTTGGAAAGGTTCGCCCCTTCCGTCAAAGAGGGCGGTACGCTGCTTTATGAAGCATCCGTGAAGAGCGGCATGGAATTCCCGAAGGGGGTAAGGGTCATACCTTTCCCCGCTTCTGCGATAGCAAGCGAGAACGGCGTCCCCAAAGCAAGCAACACAGCCTTCTTGGGGGCAATGACGGCGCTGGGTCTTCTGCCGTTCGGAGATGGGAATGTCATCGACGCGCTTGCAGAAAGCTTCTCGCCCAACCCAAAGCTAATAGAGCCCAACAAGAAGGTCTTCGAGGCCGCAAGGAAGTGGGTATCAGACAATAAGCAGTGACGGCTTATACCAAAAGGAAGGCAAAAGCCGGCGTGCGAATCCCGTCGGCAAAACCGTTATAGTGTACCCTGCTGATATGCTGCGTATGGGCGCGGAAAGGCTGAACAGAGATCTCAATATCGAGGAGTTGCGCGAGATAGTCGCACCTATCGCGAAAAAATATGGGGCAGGCAACATCTATCTGTTCGGTTCCAGAGTACGCGGCGATCATTCCGAGAATAGCGATTTTGACTTCTATGTGAACCTTGGAGCGATAGAGGGTTTGAAGATATGCGGGCTGCTCAGGGAGCTGGAAGAAGCACTTGAAAGCAAAGTGGATAT
>JAKQBQ010000089.1 GCA_029574055.1 Methanobacteriota archaeon | reverse complement strand
TTCTCCATTTCCCCTTCGCAAAGAGGCTCATCGGGAGTCTCGATACCCACCGACACCTCCGTATGCGGAGACTGCCTGGAAGATATGAGGAAAGGAAGAAGATCCGGCTACCCGTTCACAACCTGCACAAAATGCGGGCCGAGGTTCACGCTTCTTGAGGACCTTCCGTACGACCGCGCCTCGACGGCAATGAAAAGCTTCGAGCTTTGTTCCGACTGCAGAAAAGAGTTCGAAGACCCACACGACAGGAGATTCCATCATCAGACCGTCTGCTGCAAAAAATGCGGGCCTTCGTACCGGCTCATCGACAAGAACGGAACGGCCATCCCCGGCGAGCCGGTGACGATGTTCGCCGACCTCCTGTCAGAAGGAAAGATCGGGATAATGAAAAGCTGGGGCGGCATGCACATATGCTGCACTCTTGACCACCTCAGGGAATTGAGGGAGTGGTACGGAAGGAAGCAGAAGCCCTTTGCCGTCATGGTCAGGGATGAGGATTCCGTCCGCAAATACGGGAACCCGTCGGAAAAAGAGCTGGAGCAAATACGTTCCCCGCACCGGCCGATAGTGCTCATCAAAAAGAAGAGTTCCGCCGAGGCCGACCTGATATCGCCGGGGCTTGATAATATAGGGATATTCCTGCCGTATACCGGGGCGCAGCACCTTGTTTTCGATCGTTTGAAGGATGACGCGCTGATAATGACGTCAGCGAACGCGCCCGGCGAGCCGATGATCCTTAACGACGAAGAGATAATGGAGCTGGGCGCGGACATGTACCTGCTTCATGATCAAAAGATAATCAACAGAGCGGACGACAGCGTGCTAAGAGTGTACGGGGACAGGACGCTCTTCATAAGGAGGTCCAGGGGCCATATCCCTTCGTACATCCCCATCCCCCTCAAAGGGGCGGCGGCAGCGGTCGGAGCGCAGGAGAACCTCACCGGATCGATAGCTTTCGAAGGCAGGATACACCCTACGCAGCATATAGGGGACGGGGACGGCATCGGAGTCGTGGATTATCTGGAGGATGCAGTCAGGACCCACATAAGGCTGCTGGGATGCATCCCGGAGATCATCGCCATGGATCTTCATCCCGGGTATGCGAACAGAAGGGTGGCGAAAAAGCTCTCTGAGGAATATAATGCTGAGATGATAGAGGTGCAGCACCACTGGGCGCATGCCGCCTCGCTGATGGTCGAGAATGACAAAGAGGAGGTCGTTGCATTGACGCTCGACGGCAGCGGATATGGGAGCGACGGGACCGTCTGGGGAGGAGAGGTCCTGTCCGCAGACCTTTCATCGTTCTCCAGGGCCGCAAGGCTGGAGGGGATACCTCTCCTCGGATCCGAGAAAGCACTTTACGACCTGAGGAGGCTGAGGTTCGCCATCGATATGATCAACGGGAACGATAACCACGTTTTCCCGGACAATGAAGCGGCAATACTGAAAAAAATGATGGATAAAAGCGTCAAATGCTCGTCAATGGGGAGATTCTTGGATGCCATCTCGTACTCCCTCGGAGTGTGTTCGGTCAGGACCTATGACGGCGAGCCCGCGATGAAGCTGGAGCCCCTGCTGGCATCCGGGAAGCTCATTCCGGGGTTCGAGACGGATATCTCGAACGGAGTGGTAAGGACCGCCCATCTTTTCTCGAACATCAAAAGGGGGCAGAGGCCTGTGGATATCGCTTACTCCATGGTATACAACGTAATGAAATGCCTGGTGGAAAGCGCCGTCGAAGCAGCGGATTCAGAAGGGATCAGGAACATCGGCATCACCGGCGGCGTATCGTACAACTCTCCGATCTGCAGGATGTTCTCCGAATTGGCCGGCGGGTTTGGACATGAATTAATATTCCATGACAATGTTCCCAACGGTGACGGCGGAGTGTCGATCGGGCAGGCCGCCATAGCTTTGAAGAGGATACAATGAACACACTATTCGTTCTTCTGGACGGGATGGAGGATGACCCCAACCCCGCTTTCAACGGGAAGAAGCCGTATGAGGTCGCGAATATGCCGTTCATGCGCCGGACAGCCCCCCGCAAATTCTACACAACAGGAAGAGGCTATACCCAGCTGTTCCTGAATGAGTTCTTCACCGGACACCCTCCCGAGCTTCCCAGAGCGGTACTTGAGGCCATCGGCCTCGGCATGGACATTTCAGGATGCAGGACTGCGTACAGATTAAGCCCGGCGGAGATAAAGGACGGTATGATACACTGGTCCTATCACGCCCATGTATTCTGCGACGATCTTATGAGAGTGATGAGATCGAACCTCCACATCCTGGAAGGATACAAGCCGGAGATCGAGTTCTTCCTGAACGGGAGGGCGGTCCTCACAATGGAATGCAACGATATACCGGACCTTCCATCGCCGCCTGTGGACGCTCCTTTCAAGGAAGTTCCCGGAGATCTCGGGAAGTTTGTGATGAAGGTCGCCGAGGACATGAACGGCATCACCGATTATCCGTGGGGGTGCGGCAGGTTCACGAAGCAGTATCCTCCGTACAGCTGCGTAAAGGAAATGACAGCGATATCGGACAGCCCCACCGCGCTCGGTGTGGCGGCGTCCCTCGGCCACAAGATACATTTGATCGACAGAGTGGAAGACCGGTTCCCGATTGCAAAAAAGGCCTTGGAAAAGGGGAATGTGTTCCTTCATATTGACGAAGTGGACGAATACAGCCACCAGAAGGACCCCTACAAGAAGATCGAGATACTGGAAAGGACCGACCGCTTGATGGAA
>JAKQBQ010000080.1 GCA_029574055.1 Methanobacteriota archaeon | reverse complement strand
CATAAGGGCGGTGGAGGGATACGAAGCCCTTCCGCCGGGTATGTAGCACCCTACTCTTTCCAGCGGAGTGCTCTTGACGCCGAGCGTTATTCCCGGCTCGATCTCCTTTAGCCAGAGATCCTCCGGCACCTGAAGCTCATGGAAGCGCTGTATGTATTCTGCAGCGGTCTCAAGCTCATCCAGAAGCACAGGGTCTACGTTATCGTATGCTTCCTCTATCTCATCTCTCGATACCAAAAGGTCATCGACGACCACCTTGTCGAATTTCAGCGTGAGATCCATCAGCGCTTGGTCGCCCTCGAACCTTACGAGGTCGATTATGTCCTGCACTGCCTCGGCGACCTCATCGATCTTCGACTCGCGATTCTCTTTCCAAAACCCTTCATCGACCTGCTTCCACATAATTTCCACAATCTATTCAGAGGATTTATATTATACGCAATTACCGAATAGGAAAAACCAACATGGTTTATTAAGAGAATAGATGATGGAGATGCGGCCGGATGAAGAGAATAGTGCGCTGAACAGTGATGAGCCCTATGAGTGCTGACGGCCGTTATCTCAATCTTCGAATATGATGTCGTCAGACATGTACGAGATGAGGTCGCAGAGCTTCATCCCCTCCTCCCACCTCATTATGTAGTTGCCGTTGCCGGTGACATCCATCTTCGGTATCCTTTGCCTCAGGAGCTCGTTCCTTCCTCTGAGCTCATCTTCGGTAGGTATCGTGAATATCCTCCAGGGATCCCCCCTGACGCTTTTGAGCCTGAACGCATAGATCGGGAGAAGATTCGATCTGCAGCAGGATTCTTTCATCTTGGCGGCCTGTTCGGTAAGCCTCGGGTTCCTGCTGAAATGCATGGTCTCCTCTGCCGAGCTTTTTACTTCAATAGGGAAAGAGAAATCCCATCTCAGCGCAACAAGGTCCACTCCGAGGGACCCCGCCGCCCTGACCACAAGAAAAGGATCATTAAGCATCAAGCTGTAAGAACGGCTTTCGTCCTCGCTGCAGGTCTTGATCATTTTCGTTATTGTCTTAGGATCTCCGCTCAGCAGGTATTTCAATTCCCTTTCGTAAACATTTCCGGTCGATGAGGCCATTGTATCATTCAATTTATGAACGAGATATTATTAAAAGGAATCAGGGGGAGTTCCCCGAAAGTGGACCGTTGAAAAACGGCGGTTCTTCCACCATCGGAGCAGTCAAAAAGTGCAATCGGAACGCTGATCATGAATATAGCCAGATGTGAAAAATCTCTTTTCGGTAATAGATTTGCCGGCGTTCTTCTGCGCCTGTTTTTGCACAAATAAAAAACCGAAAGTGGAATGTGAGCGGGAGACCTATGAATGAGTGCGCAGCAGGCTTTATTCGGAAACGGATCTGGTCCTCTGAGCGGCGCCTGCTTCAATGAAACGAAATGCTGAAAGAGTATCTTTTGAGAATTCTTCCCTGTGCGCACACAGAATATATTCCTCAATTCCCGATACATCAACGTTTGATAATTCCCTGGGTTCAACTTTGTGAAGGCCTCCTCCGTAGACTCTCCCCTCGCCGCATATTTGTTCTGACGACAGGTTCGATAAATATTTCCAGGCAAGCTCAATGTTTCTCGGATCGTTCCCAAACTTTGCATAGAATTGCTCGGTCGGATACAGCAGATGGAATGAGTTTGTCGCGATCGCCGAAGACCTGTTCAGAATGAATCTTGCCTTATTGTTCTCCTTTTCACCATCGGTTCTCGTCATGTAAGTGTACAGTATGGGTGCAGGCTCTCTCTTTTCCTGACGGTACCATATATCCCGCTTGCTGCACAGATATCTCGAGGCGGTTGAACCTTCCCCGGCCTTGAGATAATCCCAAAGGCAGGGATATCTGGCTCTGATCTCTTCGAGCCCCAACTCACAGTTGAGAAGGAACTGCGGATCCTCTGTATCCGGGCAGCCGTTGTCTTTTCTGTTCACGATGTCCCCCTTTATTTTTTTCGGGCTCGGCAGGATCGGGACAAAACAATCCATGGGCAGACCCAGATCCTTTATTCTGACACCGTCGATGATGAAGAACTTATTGTCTCCGGTCGCGACGCCGCGCGTCACTCTGAAGTAGTCTGATAATACCGGCCCGCTTTTCCTGGCCCTGACGCTGTTCATTGGGAATCTTGTCCACTTCGCTTCATCGAAAAGTGCGGCCTTTTCGATTCTTTTCGAATATGCGGGGGACGAAAGCGTGCCCCCGAATGTGAACAGCACGTCTTGTTCGGTGGGAGTGCTTTTTTTGAACCACACAACGGACGAAGACACAAGTGCGTCGCTGAACTGCAGATCGTTCGGGTCATAACGATGTATCCTGATAAGATCGACTTTGTTCAGAAGATATTGTTTCAATGCCTTTCCGTAGCCCACATCCATGAACTCACTCGGTATCAGCCATCCCGATACTGCGTCTTTTTTCAACCAAGGATCCACAGCCATTACGTAATGCGAGTAGAGTCCTGACAAGCCCGAAGGGACAATGCCCAAACGTTCCTTGATCTCTCTGCACAACTTTACTTTCAGTTCAGCAGGGATATCGTGGTGCCTCACACATGGGGGGTTGCAGATCACAAAATCATATTTCTCGTCGGTGGGGGAATGGCTCAGGAAGTCCTCGATGAATAATTTCAAGTTTGTATCTTTCCACATGTCCGCCGCCGGGAGGCCGTAATGGGGATCGATCTCAAACCCGACTGCTTTGCTGTATTCCGTATTGTTTATCAGTGCGGAGAAAAAAGCCCCGGTCCCGATCGCGGGATCCAAAAAGCACAGATCCTTCCGATCGCCTCCGTATACTTCAAGCCCATAACGGACTATCTCTTCAGCCAGATCATACGGTGTTGAGAACTGGCCGAGTTTTCTGCGGGACTCGATGCTTTTCCCCGCATCCAAGATATTTTGAACTCTGATCCTTTCTGATTCTGTCGTATTCATAGTCCTAACTTCTCCAGATCATCGATCCTATGTTCCCACACTCAGTCGATGCCTTCTGCGGCCTCCGGCGCGCCTTCCTCCTAAGTGCACGCGTGGATTCTTTATCGAACGAAAGAGTATATTAAGCTATGAGGGGGGTGACCGAAAGTGGACATCAGGGGGAAAGCCTGCCTATATCCCTCGGGAAAAGTATGGCCTCTCTTACGTTCGGAAGGTCGAGGATCTTCGCCACCAGGCGGTCCACTCCTATCCCCCATCCTCCGTGGGGAGGCATGCCGTATCTGAAAGCGTTGAGATAGGATTCGAAGTCGTTCGGATCCAGACCTTTCTTCTCCATCCTCTTCACAAGTTCCGGATATCTATGCTCCCTCTGGCCTCCGGACGATATTTCCTGGCCTTTGTAATCCAGATCGAATGAGAATGAGAGGCCTGTACCCTCTTTTTCCATTATGTAGAACGGCTTTGCCTCTTCGGGATATTCTATGATGAAATACAGATCGTTCCCCTTCTCGGCCATGATGTCGCCTATTATCTTTTCCCCTTCGGTCCCAAGGTCGTCCCCGTCCTTGAGGGGAAGGCCGCGGTCGACCGCCATCTTCAGGCATTCTGTGTACGTCAGGAGGGGATACGGCCTCTTTGGAACGGTTATTTCTTTTCCGAGGACCTCAAGATGTTTCTTTCCTCTTTCTTTGAGGTTCACAAGAACGTAGTCGATGGCCTCTTCGATCATGGCCATCACATCCTCCTCTTTGTTTATCCAGGCCATCTCTCCGTCGAAGGATATGAACTCGGTGACGTGGCGGTTGGTGTTCGAATGCTCCGCTCTGAATGCCGGGCCGATCTCGAACACCCTGTCGAGGCCGGTGGACATCAGCATCTGCTTGTAAAGCTGGGGGCTCTGCGCAAGATATGCCGGCTTGCCGAAATAATCGACGCTGAACAGCGTCGCGCCCCCTTCCGCTCCGGATGCGACGATCTTCGGGGTGTTGATGTTAACGAAGCCGTTCTTCGCCATAGCTTCGGAAATGAGCCCGATGACCATGGACCTTATCTCGAACACGGCTTTGACCTCCGGTTTCCTCAGATCCATGAATCTATTGTTCAGGCGGGTGTCCATCTCCACGTTGACCTTATCAACGACGCCCATCGGGAGAGGCACACCCGCTTCGCTGCAAAGTTCGAATGCTGTCGGTATGACCTCCACTCCCAAGGCTGTCTGGTTGCTTTCTTTTACTTCCCCGGTGACCGCTATGACGGATTCCCTGGATAATCTGGTGAGCGATTCGAAGAGATCGGGATCGATCTTCTTCTTAGGCATGGTTATCTGTAATGTTCCGTGTCTGTCCCTAAGGGTTATGAAAGATATGCCGCCGAGGTTCCTTATGTCCTGGACCCATCCTTTCACTGTTACGATCCCGTCTTCTTTGCTGATGTTGCCCGAGTCTTTGATGGAGGTCATTTACAACATGCCTGATTAGACCTGCCTATAATAAATAACTTCACATCTGAGGATAAAAAATAAGGGTTCCGTCCCGAAGGACGGGTGTTTAGATGGCGTTTCACTCTTCTTGTTCCGAGTATTCTTCATCTGGCTCATCGAAGCGGAAGCTGACCAGCGTTGCGATCACTCCCGCAAGGAGCAGGATGAACATGAGCAGCGTCCACTCGTCGATGGGGGTCGGCGGAAGCGTCCAGTCCTCTGTCAGGAAGAATACGATGATCGATACTATCCCCAACACCAGGCCGAGCGCCCTCAGTATCATGGCCGACCTCGATCTTTGTTTCTTCTCGACGTTATCGTCATCCTCCTTGACCCTGTTCCTTCCCGCGACCACTCCGATGATCCCGGCGAACAGCGCTATGACCGCGCATATGAGGTTCAGAGGGGACCAGTTGTCCTTTCCGCTACCATCCTTACCGCCGGGGTCTCCTCCCGCTGTAACAGTAGACTTGACGGATATGTTGTGGTCGCTCATGATGTTGCTGAAGGTGTACGATCCGGCGCCTATGAGCTCCGGATATTCCACACCGTCGATGATAACGGCAATGACAGCATACCCATCATCGGCAGCGAACGTGAATGTGCAGCTGCTTCCCTCTATGACCGCCACGGTCCCTTCGGGGTCTATCCACGACCCGTCGTCGGAGCTTGCGTAGATGAAGTAGGAGGTCTTCGGTTCCTGATCCCCGCCGCCTCCTCCCCCGCCTCCTCCCCCGCCGCCGGGAGAGGATTTCCACACGGGATAGAGATCAACATCGCCGTTGATGGCGAACACATCCCCCATAACGTATATCGGGGAGGAATCGCCCGGGACCGTGCTCCATCCTTCAAAAGTGAATCCGGTCCTTTTCAGCGTTCCGCTTCCTAAGACCGAGACGTCCGCCGCCGGCAGATACGGGCTGTTCCCGTCTACGGGAGGAGCGCCGCTGCTTGCGCCGCTGTTGTGGTATGTCACTGTGTACGTGATAAGGATCCACTCCGCATAAAGCAGAACATCCCCTTCAACGGCATCGGAATCGAAGTTCCAGGCTTGGGTGCATGCGGCATCTGTGAACCAGCCGCCGAACAGATAACCTGCACGTTGAGGCTCTAACGGCGCTGCAACGGTGCTTCCTCCCGGTATATTCAGCCTCGGCGCCTCTATGCCGGGTTCAGATGAATTATACCAGTTGGGAAGGGTGCCGTAATTGAGATCGAAATCCATTCTGAAGAGATACTGCACCCAATCGGCGGTCAGCGTCTGCTTCGTTGAAAGGAACAGTTCTCCGGGCTGGTAAAGAGGAAAAGCTTCCTTAGGCAGGTCGGACACCGGATGGGTGTTGAGGAAATCCGAGACAGTGGTTTCGGTGAAACCGTTCCCCGCAGCCCAATCCGCATATCCGCTCCAATTCAGGTCGGGAATGCTGCTGCGCCATCCTTGGAACCCGTAGAACGGATCGGAATGCTCTATTGCCGAACGAGGCATCGCGACGAGATCCCCCGAGGGAGAATGCGGTATCCCGATCTCGGTCATCACATAGTAGCTTCTGTTGGTGTTGAACGCCAGGCTCATGATCACAGGATAGGATCCTGCCGAAACGTCCGGGTTCTCTACCTCCGAGGGCACCGCGCTTGTCCAATCCGCACCCGCGCCCGGGTTGAACAGCGTCCAATATATCTCGACCGCTCCGGCGTTGGGGAATGTGTCGCGCTTGTTCCCAAGCACATCGTACGGGACCTCCACCGCATACGGCACAGACCCGCCGCGGTACAATTCGTTGGATGTGGGGCTTACGATGAAGCATTTTTTGTAAACGGTGCTGCCGGATGCTCCCACAGCATCTCCGTACTCGGTAGGCAGCGCAGTGTTCGGGTCGCCATTGTATGCGGTTCCGTTATAGTCGGCGAATATGTTCTTTACAACTATTCCCCCGCTTGTGCTGATGCCGTTGTTGGTGTAGGTGTTCGGTTTCGAGTTGCCGTATGTGTCCCAATTGCCGTTGTCGTATCCAATGTTCCCGTTGTTCTCGAACAGACGGGGATCCATTCCCTGCAAGAGAGCCTGGTTATCTGCGTCGGCAAGAGGGAATATGAATATGTTCCCCGTTTTTGAGCGTTCTTTCACATTGTTCAGTGCGCCGCCTGTGACGGAGTTGATCGTGCTGATAGAACCTGCGGACGCCGGGCTTGTGACAAAGTTCCCGACAAAGATATTGTTGGTCAGCTTCGGCATCGGCGGGAGATATTGCACATTTGTAATGCCTGGGTCTGTGTCTACGGCGATTGCTCCGCCTCCCCCCACGCATCCGAGGTTAATTGCACTCACTCCTGCCGGCAATGCGTTGGTTATTCCGTTCTTGTAGAATGTGCAGTGCGTGACCTCGGATTCGGTCATTCCGAAATAGCATACTGCCCCGCCGGATCCGTCTGTGATAACGACACTGATACCTATGGAGCCCCCATAATGCGCCCCCGCAACAGTGTTCCCGAAGAACGTGCAGTTCGCAATGCTGCTTCTTATGCTCGTGTTGGTCTTTGTCCCTTCTACAAGTATCGCACCGCCGTCGTCCTGAGCGAAATTATTCTCAAAGTATGTGTCGTAAACATTCAACACGCAGCCGGTCTGGCTGTCTCCGTTTATGTACATCGCACCGCCGTCGACCCTGTTGTTCGGGCTGGAGGAGGAAATTGCTGTGCCGGTGCCGATGGCCTTGTTGCCGGTGAACATGCAGCCAGTGACGGTCAGATCATAGTATGAGTTCCAAACATAAATGGCTCCGCCGCCGGAGTTCGTCACGGTGTTCCCTTGGAAAAGACAATCTATGAACGTATATTCTGCCACATCGCCGGACTGTCCGCCTGCCAGGATGACAGCCCGGGCGGTGTTGTCCTTGAATGTGCAGTTGATGAATTCGGCATCGGTGGAATTGCCGCCGAAAGCTATTGCGGCGGTCGTCATTCCCACGAAAGTGCAGTTCTCGAAGACATAGGTCCCGTCGGCGATCCTCATGCCGCCGGACGAAGCGTACCCGCCGGGGTTCGCCAGGTTCATGTTGACGAACGTTATCGTGCCGGAACCTGTGTTGGTTATGTAGAAATGGAATTTGCCGTTGTTCGCCGGCAATTGCAGATTGCCGCCGTCAATGGTCCTGTTGTTATTGTCTGATATATTGAGAGTTATCACATCATCGGGCTCGCCCGTGAAAATGTACGTCCCGCCATCAGGCAATGCCAATATGTCAGCTGCCGCATCCGAAGCGCTGATCGGGTCAGCGCTTGAATCTTCGGAACCGACGAAGATGAATGATGCCGCAAAAACAGACAATAGCAGAACGACCGCAACCGCGGCAACAGACCTATGGCTGATCCTGAATATATTGGATGAACCTTTTTGCGCTTTGAACAGCGCAACACTATTCTTTATCGGTGTTATGGAAACGCCCCCCTTGGCTAATCAGTGCAAGCCTGCTCACACTATATATCACAACATATGTTTTAGTATTTAAGTTCATCTAATCAACAAGATCTTTTTTTCGGTAATGTTTTCTCGTTGTTTTCCCATTTTGCGAATAAATATTATTATAATGCAGACGATTACTACACATAGAAAAATGGTGAATCAATGGCTAAAGAGAAAGTTACCGTTTCAGTCATCAAGGCGGATGTGGGTTCCGTTGTCGGACACTCGAGACCGCACCCGTCGATGATGCAGGTCGCAAAAGAAATCCTGACAGACAAACAGAAGCAGGGGGTGCTCGAAGATTTCTACGTTACCAGGGTGGGAGACGACATCAATCTTTTCATGACCCATTACAAGGGGGAGAACAACAAAGAGATACACGGCGCAGCATGGGATTGCTTCCAGGCGGCGACGAAGATAGCCAAATCCATGAAACTGTATGCCGCCGGACAAGATATTCTCACAGATGCATTCTCGGGCAACGTCAAAGGCGCCGGCCCCGGCTCCGCAGAGATGACCTTCGAGGAAAGGGGATCCGAGCCGATGCTCTTCTTCATAGCCGACAAGACCGAGCCGTCCGCATATTCCCCGATACTTTCCAGGATATTCCTTGACCCGTTCACAACAACTGGATTGGTCGTTGATTCAAGGGCGAAGAAGGGATTTGACGTCGAGATACACGATGTGCTCGACAGCAAGAAGGTCGTCATGTCCTCTCCGGAGGAGACGCTGAGCATCCTCGCTCTCCTGGGAGATACTTACAGATATGCCATAAAGAGGATATGCTCAAGGTCGGGGATAGGCCCCGCCTGCGTAGTATCCACGGACAAGCTCAACATGACCGCAGGGAAATATGTGGGCAAGGACGATCCCGTATGCATCTGCCGCACCCAGAGCGGACTTCCGTCCGTAGGGGAATATACCCAGCCGTTCCTGATGACGTCGTGGATAGCCGGAGGATGGATGAGGGGGTCCCACTACGGAACATTCTATCCCTGCTCCCCGGAGGATTCGGACCCGACCTATTTCGACGGGCCTCCGAGAATATGCTGCCTCGGCTTCCAGCTCAACGATGGGAAGCTGCAGGGGCTGGAGAAGCTCAATTCCAAAAGAGGGGACCACATACCGGTCGACTTCTTCGGGAACTCGACATTCGACACCGCCCGCGCCAATTCGATCAAGACGAGCAGGTTCCTCAGGACGCAGGGGCCGTTCACACCATCCATACTTGGGGCCGACGAAATGGAGTACACTTCCAGGCCGGAGGTCCTCAAAGAACTGAAGACCAGGTTCAAAGAGATCGGCGAAAGCAAAGAAGGGCAGAAGAAAAGCCCGAAAAAGAAGAATATCGCAAAAGATGTAGAATGAGGCCTGAGTGAATTGACCAGGAAAGTATCGAAACCTGTCATAATTGTGAATTTCAAGGCATACGGCGAAGTGGAGAAAGACGGCGCCCTTGAACTCGCAAAAGCATGCGAATCCGTGTCGGATGAGACCGGCGTTACAATAACGGTCTGCCCCCCGGCCGTAGGCCTGGGGCTTATAGCCAGGAGCGTATCGGTCCCGGTGCTGTCCCAGAATGTGGACCCCCGCGCCGCCGGCTCCGCGACCGGCTGGGTGACCCCCTCCATGGTGAAAGGATGCGGCGCCGTCGGGACCCTGATAAACCATTCGGAGCACAAGATCGCCAAGAGCCTTATCGGAGAATGCGTCGAATTGTCCAAAAGCGTGGAATTGATAACGGTCGTATGCGCCGACAACGTTCAATCTTCCATTCAAGTCGCTGAGTTCAGGCCGGACTTCGTAGCCGTGGAGCCCCCTGAGCTGATTGGCGGGAACG
>JAKQBQ010000073.1 GCA_029574055.1 Methanobacteriota archaeon | reverse complement strand
CGCGATCGCCTGCCTGCTGTCTATAGCCATCATGTCTGTCTTAGCGACGGTTGCCGTCATCATTGCCGCCGCGCTGATGATATCATACGAGCTGTTCCTGAAGCAGAGGGGGTTCATAGGGAACATTACCATCGCCGTTCTGACGGGGATGATATTCTTGTTCGGTGGGTCCGTCGTCGGCAACATCGAAGGGAACTTCGTCATAGCGGCCATGGCGGCCTTGGTCAGCATCGGGAGGGAGATCGCCAAGGACATCCAGGACATGGGATCCGACGAAGGCAGGAAGACCCTGCCTATGATGATCGGCGTAAAGAGAGCGGCCGCGGTCGGAGCGGCGTTCTTCATAATGGGCCCGATCCTGAGCATATGGCCGCTGATCGACCAGACGTTCGGGTGGCTATACTGCATAGTATTCGTCGCGGACGCGCTCTTTATTTATAGTGCATTCATTATCTTCAGCAAAGCAGACGTTTCGCAGAGGATGGCGAAGATAGCAATGTTCATCGCATTGATCGCGTTTGTGTTGGGTGTTATTCAATGGCAGTGAAGGAATATCTCATCAACAAGATGAAAGAGGGGACCATCCATTTGGCCCTCCTGGATCCGGACAAACAGGACAGCCGGGAGGCCGGCGCCATAGCGAAGAGGATGAGGGACGCAGGAACGGACGCCATTATGATCGGAGGCTCCACCGGCGTTACCAACGAGAATCTCGGCGCCACTGCTGTATCAATAAAAGAATCCTCCGGGCTGCCTACGATACATTTCCCGGGCGGTCCGGGCGCCATTTCGAAGTATGTCGATTCGATATTCTTCATGAGCATGGTGAACAGCGTGGATCCCTTTTGGATCATGAACGCCCAGGCAGGCGCTGCCGCATACATTAAGAAATTGGGGATAGAGACCATCTCTCTGGGATATATCATCGTAGAGCCGGGAATGAAGGTCGGGGAGGTCGGTAAGGCAGATGCCATAAAGCACAATGAGATCGACCGCGCCGTCGGATATGCGATCGCCTGCGAGCTGTTCGGCATGGACCTCGTTTATTTGGAAGCGGGGAGCGGCGCGGACAAGCCTGTGCCCCCGGAAATGGTATCGGCGGTGAAGAAAGCGATCTCCATACCCCTTTTGGTAGGCGGCGGGATCAGGACGCCGGAGGCAGCAAAGGCGGCCAGGACCGCCGGCGCGGATGCGATTGTGACCGGGACTTTCATCGAAAGGTGCTCAGACGACGACACCCTCAGGTCGGTCGTAGAAGCTTCGAAAGGCAGGTGATACAGTGTCAGAACCTCCGGCATACCGTGTTCCCGTGTCGCCCAAGGCCCCGATGTGGATCACTCCCGAGGAAAGGTCCGCAAATATCACAAAGGAGTTGAAGATAGCGGCGAGAAGATTCCTTTGCCCCAACTGCGGCAAGGAGTTCAGCCTTTTCCAGTCGAGGGCGATAGCCTGCAAGCACTGCCCGAAAGCGAACCAGAATTGCCCATACGTCCGATGTCCGCACTGCGACTCGGAGTTCCCAATACAGGGATTCATAGTCCCGGATAAGGAGGACAGGGTCCACATGAACAAATATACCGATACGGTATTCAACAACTTCGATGACACGTACAACAGAAGATGAATCAAAGTTCCAGCACTTTGAATCCTGTGCTTTCGTCCTTCTTCCTTACGGCTCCTTCGCCGATCAATTCGATGAGTACCACCTCTAAAACAAGCCATGCTGTCACGCCTGCCCTGAGGCACCCGGTGACGGCTCTGCCTTCCCTTCCTGCCGACCCGTGGATATGGACCATCGGGTTCCCGTCCTCATCCGGGAAGATCGTCCCTGTTGCTGTTAACTCATGAGGGGCGTCGAGTGTGATGGTCAATGGTATGACCTTTTTATCGCAAGGCAACTCCGGGCCTACGACCATGCGCGATCCCCCGCCGATCCCCCCGACGACGCTGACGACCGCATTCCTTATCCCCTTATCGGCGCAGAATCCTTCCAGGGCCTCATGGAGTACCTCCCCGGTCTCCAGCTTAAGGACGAACGTCCTGCCCCTTTCCATCTCAAAGGATCTCATGGCAGCTTAACGGTATTTGCTGTATTTATCCATCAGCCTGCTGATCTTGTCGAACTCTTCTTTCGTGAGATCCCCGGAATCAAGGAAGGTCTTTGCATATTCCTTCGCGTCCTTGGTGGATACTCTTGACCCTTTAGCGATCACAGACGCCAAAAAGGAGGACGTCTGGGCAGGATCCATGGCAGAAGCGGAAAGCACCTCGTTCATATCATATTTGAAAGGCGCAAGCTTCTGAGTGTTGAGCATCGATTGCCTTTTAGACACCACTTTCGGTTTTGGTTTCGATTTCCTGCTGCTTTGCTTGTCGTCAGTCTTATGCGGCGTAGCCGGTTTCTTGACAGTGCCTTCCTTGATGTCAGCCAATGGTATTACTCCGTACGCCACTACTTCTTTATGTTATTTAATAGTCTCTGATAAAAAATTCACAATGCGGAACAAGAAAGAGTTGGCTTATAGAGAGTAATAATAAATATAGACCCGTGGATGGGATATTGATGCCTGAGGGGACAAAGGCTCCGGCCGATAGGGAAGAAAGTTCGATCGGGAAATACGTCAGCAGGTTCCTGTACGACAGCTACGTAGTCATGTTGCTCCTTTCAACAGCGATACTGCTGGCCGGCGTATTTTTGGAGAAGTATTTGGAGGTCTTTGTCACCATACCGGTAATACTTGTGCTCACCGGTGTTCTTTATGTGGATAGGCGGACCGTGCATATTCCCCCCATAATGGTATTCGTCATGGTCTGGATTATGATGGTCGTTGTGATGGGGAGGCTGTTCGGCGAAGGGAGTGCGTGGGATTGGGCGCTGGACTGCCTTTTCGGAGTCGTCCTGGGCGTATGCGGGCTCATACTCACATACTCGATCATGCCGGCAATGCCCGACGGCGGGACGGACAGACCCATCAGGATAGCTTTTGTTTCTTTGTCCGTGGCTTTGGCGCTCTTCACCCTGCTGCTGTTGCTGCAGTACCATTTGGGCCATGTCGTAGATGGACTGTCCCAGACAATGGATGAATTGATGGGGCAGCTCGTTCCCGTGATCATCGGTGCGGTGCTTATCTGCACCGTGTTCTGGCTCGGCAGCCTGTCCTCGACTGTCAGGAATGCCGTGCTGAAGTACCTGACGGACAACGATGCCGTGCTGGGTGCCGACGATTACGAAAAAATGGAGATCCGGAAGGCCCTCGACAGCAGGGAGACCGACAAGGTGGAATACAAATCCACGCTCCGGACGAACCTCGGGACCAAGGAAAAGGACGAGAAGATCGAGAAGATGGTCCTTAAGACGCTGGTGGCGTTCATGAACAGCAGAGGCGGGACCCTGCTGATAGGCGTGGCGGACAACGGCAGGGTCATCGGGATCGACGAGGACAGCTTCGAGAGCCGCGATAAGCTGAATCTGCACCTTACCAACCTCATCGCCGAGCATATCGGCAACGAGTTCCTTCCCTTTATCTCCTTCAGGCTTTCCGATTATGAGGGAAAGGGAGTCATGAGGGTCGTATGCAGGAAGAGCAACAGCCCTGTGTTCCTGAAAGAGGGGAAGCAGGAGAGCTTCATTGTGAGATCCGGGCCGTCAAGCGTAGAACTCCATGGAATGGACACCCTGAACTACGTCAACAACCGTTTCAAGAAAAGAAAGAAGGGGAAATTGTTTAAAAAAGAGTGAGTTCACTCTTTTTTGTCCGCAGCCACTTGGTCAGTCAGTTTCTTTGTGATCCTGGCTATGATAATGATCATTATCACTGCCAAAATGGTGACCAGTATTGCGTATATCAAAAGCCCCCATATCTCGCTTCCTTCGTCAAAGAACATGCCTACGGCGGTCTTTATCGCTTCATTCCAGGCTAATGCGGCAACGAGGCCGAATGCGGCTGTGATGAGGGCAGAGAAGGTCGTGACGAACAAGAGCTTCGTATCTGTTTTCATTCTTTTTTCCTCCATTAACAAGTGGATTGGAGACCGTAACAATTTCCAGATACTTAATTTATAACCCCGGATACCGAGTTTTCGTATTATATGGAACAACAGGGGCCCATCAATATTTGATCTCTTTTTTGTACGCTTTGAATGCATCGACGAGCGTTTCGAACCGATCCTCATCGATCTGGCACCACATATCGTCCTCTTCGTCAAAGCAGTTGGAGAACTGAAGATCGTCGAAATTCAGCTTTTCCGTGTCTTCGTAACTGCCGGAGAACGCCACCCTTTTGATCCTGCTCCACTGTATCACGCCGGTGCACATGGGGCACGGTTTTGATGTAACATACAATGTACAGCCGCTCAGGTCGAGGGTATCCAGCTTCCTGCATGCCTTGCGGATCACCACCACTTCCGCATGAGCGGCCGGGTCATGGTTGCGCAATACCTCGTTGTGGCCTTTCGCAATGACCTTGCCGTCCTTGACTATCACAGCGCCGAATGGTCCGCCGTGCTTCTTGGACATCCCTTCGAGAGCCTCTCCGTACGCTATTTCCATGAATTTGTTCATTTTACGACCATTCCGCAGTTTAATGAATGAGCGTTTTCCCCAATTAAACTTATTTCCTTTAAGTTCTGTCGATTCGAGAGGACGCCGTATCCGTTTAGAGAATTGTTTATCCATTGGGAACCATAGGGGCAGACCGAACATGACCGGCAGCGTACGATTTCGACAGGAATACGAGAAGGCTTTGCGTATAGCGACAGAGGCCCACAGAGGACAAACGGACAGATCGGGCAATGACTACATCCTGCATCCGATAGCCGTCTCGGGATACTGCATAACCGAACGCGGGAAGATCGCCGCCTTGCTGCATGATGTAGTGGAAGATACCGGCATCACGCTTGACGATCTGCGCGCGGCAGGCTTCGAAGATGATATCGTGAACGCGGTGGACTGCGTGAGCAAGCGCGGTGGTGAGGATGTAGCAGATTACCTGAAAAGGGTTGCGACAAGCGATATAGCGGCAGAGGTCAAGTTCGCGGATATGAGGCACAACGGCATGAGATGGCCGGCGGGAAGGCCTAAGGAAGAGGCGGAAGAGAACTTCCGGAAGTATAATGGAAGAGCCAAACTGCTTCTTGCCTTAGTAGGCGAGGATCGCGCAAAGAGAGTCATGTCAAAAGAGACCTACGACTGGGTCGCTGTTCCTGCTGTCCTTTCGGGCGATGATCCGTTGTTGTAAAGCGGCAGACATTCTTAAAACGATTAACGATCAATTGCGGGGAAAAGTATTTAGTAATGTTTTGATATTATCATATTGATACTATCAAAGAAAGAGGTCACGCCTATGGTGCAGCTAGACAAGAACGGATTGAGCGAAGAGCAGTTCCTTGAACAATACAGCCCCGGAGACTATGTGCGCCCGTCGGTAACAGTGGATAACGTCATCTTTGCCGTTGCCGACACGCATGAGGAGAATTACCGCAAGCTGCCGAAGAAAGAACTGCGCATCCTGCTCATACAGCGCGGAATGCACCCTTTCATAGGTCAATGGGCATTGCCGGGCGGGTTCGTGCGCCCTAATGAAACGGTCGGCGAAGCTGCAGAGCGGGAGCTGGAAGAGGAAGCGGGCATAAGCGGGGGGTATCTGGAGCAGCTTTACACCTTTAGCAAACCCGGCCGCGACCCGCGCACCTGGGTCATCAGCTGTGCGCATATGGCGCTTGTTGACGGCGAGCAAATATTGCCCAAAGCGGGCAGCGATGCGGATAGGGCGCTTTGGTTCACATTGCGCGCGGACGACTATTCGGACACCATTCTTTTATCGCTTTCGAATGACGAGGTGAGCCTGAGGGCTGTCGTTGATTCGGCATCCGGAGGAAGGGATCTGAGGATAGTTGAGAACAACGGCCTCGCATTCGACCACGCCGAGATCATCGCCTA
>JAKQBQ010000041.1 GCA_029574055.1 Methanobacteriota archaeon | reverse complement strand
GATAATATCGTCCCTCAACAAAGCCGGGTTCGTAAAGAGCGAGAGGGGGCCGAACGAAGGCTACCGCCTTTCGAAACCCCCCGACCAATACACCGTAGGAATGATAATAAAGCTGATAGAAGGGGATACCGCTCCGGTCTCCTGCCTTGCGGAAGTGAGCGACTGCAAAAGGTCGGATAAATGCGTCTCGATGATACTGTGGAAAAAGCTCAATGATGCCGTCAATTCTGTGCTTGAGGGAACAACCCTTGCGGATATGATGGATTGGAGCTCGAAGGGGCAGCTCATCGAGATCGAGATACCTGATTACTGAAACATTTCCGATGAAAGGTACCTTTCTCCGGTGTCAGGGGCTACGAACACTATCATCTTTCCCTTGTTCTCAGGCTGTTTAGCGAGCCTTACAGAAGCTGCCAGAGCCGCTCCTGCGGATATCCCTACCAGCAGCCCCTCTTTCTTCGCGGATTCCCTGCCGAACGCTATAGCTTCGTCGCCGGGGATCCTCATGATCTCGTCTATCACCGACGTATCGAGTATCGACGGAACGAATCCCGCTCCGATCCCCTGTATCTTGTGCGGCCCCGGTCTTCCTCCGGAAAGAACGTCCGACTCCGCGGGCTCGACACCCACTATCTTCACATTCGGGTTCTTGGACTTAATGTATCTTCCGACCCCGGTTATCGTTCCGCCGGTGCCTACACCGGCGACGAATATGTCTATTTTTCCCTCGGTGTCCTTCCAGATCTCCGGCCCGGTGGTTAGCTCGTGGTACTTGGGATTGGCAGGGTTCGTGAACTGTCCGAGGATGACGCTGCCGGGTATCTCTTTGGAAAGCTCGTCGGATCTGGCTATTGCGCCTTTCATTCCGTCTTTGCCGGGCGTGAGGACGAGTTCGGCGCCGTACGCCTTCAGTAGATTCCGGCGCTCTATCGTCATGGTTTCCGGCATTGTCAGGATGAGCCTGTAGCCTTTGGAGGCGGCTATCGCCGCAAGCCCGATGCCGGTGTTCCCGGAAGTCGGTTCGATCAAAACGGACCCTTTCTTGAGGATGCCTCTCTTTTCGGCATCATCGATCATAGCGAATGCAGCTCTATCCTTGACGCTGCCGGTGGGGTTTTCCGATTCAAGCTTGGCAACGATCTTGGCTTCCAGACCGTATTCTTTTTCAATGTTCTTCAGCCTCAGCAGGGGTGTCTTGCCGATAAGGTCTGTCAGGTCATCGTATATCATTTGCATCAATCGCATTCGCCCAGATCTTCATGGTGGCCGTCATGGATGTCGTCGGCGGGCTTCTCGAGACCGTCTATCTTTATTCCCTTTTTCTCTGCGTAATCCCACAGCGCTGCGCGGACGGCCTCTTCGGCAAGGACGGAGCAGTGCACCTTGATCGCCGGCAGGCCGTCAAGGGCGTCCATGACGCTTCTGTTGGTCAGTTTGAGGGCCTCGTTCACATGTTTTCCTTTGATGAGTTCCGTTGCCATGCTGCTGGTGGCCACCGCCGCACCGCACCCGAAGGTCTTGAATTTCACATCCCTTATGATATCGTCATCGTCGATATCGAGGTATATCCTCATGATATCCCCGCATTTCGCGTTGCCGACGGTACCGACGCCGCTTGCATCCTCTATCTCTCCTACATTCCTCGGGTTGGTGAAGTGGTCCATCACCTTTGCGCTGTATTGCATTCTCAAACCTCCTTGTTCCTTACTGCGTCCTCGTACAACGGGGACATTGATCTTAATTTAGCTACTACCTCTTTCAGTGCCTCTATGGTATGATCGAGCTCTTCTTTGGTGGTGAATTCCGACATGGTCATCCTTATGGACCCGTGGGCGATCTCGTGCGGCAGCCCTATTGCCAGAAGGACGTGCGACGGATCGAGGGAGCCGGATGCGCACGCAGACCCGGTGGAAGCCGCTATCCCCTTCATATCGACCATCATCAGCATCGATTCTCCCTCTATGAACCTGAAGCTGATGTTGATGTTGCCGGGAAGCCGTCTGTCCCTGTCGCCGTTGAGCCTTGAGTAAGGGATCTCTTTCAGGATCCGGTCTATGGCGTAATTCCTCAGCTTGATCAGTTCGGCGTTGTTCTTTTCCATCGATGCTTTGGCGAGTTCGGCAGCCTTGCCGAATCCTACTATTCCAGGGACGTTCAGCGTGCCGGCCCTCCTCTTCCTTTCATGGGGCCCGCCGTGTATCATGGGGAGCAGCCTCACGCTGTTCTTGATGTAGAGCATGCCGACGCCTTTGGGCCCGTGTATCTTATGGGCGCTTGCGCTCAGGAGGTTGATGTTCTCCTTCTCCACGTCAATGGGAATATGGCCGAATGCCTGGACGGCATCGGTATGGAATATTATGCCCTTTGATCGGGCAATCGCTCCGATCTCTTTTATCGGCTGTATCGTCCCGATCTCGTTGTTGGCGTATATCACTGAGATAAGGATGGTATCCGGACGGATGGCCGCTTTGAGCTCATCTAATTTTATTATCCCTTGGTTGTCGACTCCGACGAAGGTGACCTCGAAACCCTCTCTTGCAAGGAACTCGCACGTTTCCATGACGGCGTGGTGCTCTATTCCGGATGTGATGATGTGCCTGCCTTTGTCCCTCTTCGCATACGCCACCGATTTGATCGCCCAGTTGTCCGATTCGCTTCCGCCGGATGTGAAATAGATCTCGTTGTCCTTTGCGTTGATGAGGTTTGCAATGGATCTCCTTGCATCTTCGCAGGCTGTGTTGCAATCAGCCCCGAACTTGTGGACGCTGGAGGGGTTGCCGTATCTTTCGGTGAGGAACGGCATCATCGCGTCAAGAACTTCCGGCTTCAGTTTCGTTGTGGCTGCATTATCCAGATAGATGGTGTTGGGCATCGGTTTCACCGCGTATGTTGGTCAATATCTTATTTCATACCATTTTGATATGAATATTGTACGGAGTGATTTTTATAATATTTAAGTCTTTGCGGAAGGTATTGGAAAAAACGTACCGGTGCCCAAAGACGAATCACTTGTGGATCGCTTCTTACTTTCTCTGCTTTGCACTTTTAGACTACATGATCACTTCTGAATTACTCTTACGCACAGCGACCCGTCCTAGAATGTATCAGCATGGGTTTTATACGTCCTTGATCATTAGAAACCGAGATAATATGTTTGACTACAGCGAAGCCGAAAGGATGATCGAGATGGCAATAAGCAAGATAGCTCCCGATATCCTGATTGTATTCGGTTCGGTCGCTAAGGGTACGGCGGGAGACGATAGCGATCTGGACATGTTCCTTGTGAAAGAGTCCGGAGAGGATCGTATCATCCGCAGCGCCAAAGCCAGGATGGCGCTGAAGGGCTCAAAGGTCCCGATAGACATAATCGTTTACACCCCGGAAGAATTCAGAAAGGATCTGTCAGATAAGTACTCCCTTGCTTACGAAGTTGTGACGACTGGGAGGATAGTCCACGGATCGGTATGACAGTGCGGAGGGCCTCAGAAAGAAGGCTGCCGAAGACCTCCGGGTGTCGGAAATAATTCTCGACAGCGACGATGACCTTCTGGAACAGATAGGTTTCCATTCACAGTACGTCGCAAGAACCGCCTTTCAAACAGATGCCGCAGGCCATAACAAAGCTTATTTATTGATTGGATATTCAACGCACATTACGCAGAGGTAGTCAAGCATGGCCAACGACGCTAGGTTGAGGGCCTAGTCCTTAGTGGTCCGAGGGTTCAAATCCCTTCCTCTGCACTACTACTTTCCTGAGACATGTGTTTTTGATCGTTCATTCATTCGATGAAACGATCTGTTCTTTGCTTGAAACGTTTCCACTTATAACAGAAACTCAACCATAATTTTGGACTTCTATCCACTTATAACAGAAACTCAGACAACGTTATATAGCAACGTGCCCATATCAATTCATGCCTGACAAAAGCGGATTGGTGAGCCGCAAAAGATATCTTGATTCCTTGACCCCCTTCAAAGGCAACGGTAACGCGAAGGTCGTCACAGGCGTACGCAGATGCGGGAAGTCATCTTTATTGGACACCTTCGCAGACGCCCTCCCCAAGAACGTCAATGTGATAAAGATCAAGATGGAGTTCGCGGAGAACAGGGGACTCAGCACATGGGAGAAACTGCTTGACCACGTGAATTCCCAATTGGAACCATCGGGAGAGAACGTACTGATCATAGATGAGGTGCAGGATGTCCCCGAATGGGAGCTTGCGGTCAGGGACCTCATTGCGAAAGGTGCATGCGATATCTATCTTACAGGATCGAACTCCAAACTCCTTTCTTCGGAGTATTCGTCGTATTTAGGGGGAAGGCACGATCTGATCCACATTATGCCGCTGTCCTTTTCGGAATGTGTGGAATTCCAAGAAAGATATTCGGGCGCTGCAGATCCCGACCAGGTCCTTCAGAGATTCATCAGGGTCGGGGGGTTCCCCATCCTTTGGCGTTACGGCCAAGACGTTGATTCGGCGATCAAGACCGTCAGGACGATAGTGGATTCCTCCATCAACAACGACATAGTCGTAAGATACAATGTGAGGAATGTCGACCTTTTGAACAGGATCCTTAAAACAGTGGTATCGACCGTCGGAAGCTACGTTTCTGCACTGAACATCTACAACACATTGGTATCCGGCGGGATGTCGGTCTCCAAGGCGGCAGTATACGACTATTTGGGATATTTGGAGGCGGCCAACCTCATAATCAAAGCCGAGACCCTGGACATAAGAGGAAGGGAGATACTCAGTGCCAACTACAAATATTTCGTCACGGATCTCGCCATCAAACATGCTCTGATCGGGTACCGCCCGGAGGATACTCCGGGGCACATGGAGAATATCATTTTCACTGAGCTGATGGGAAGAGGATACAAAGTGCACGTGGGCCGCGCCGACGGTAAAGAGGTGGACATCGTTGCCGATAAAGGCGACGAGCGGGTGTATGTGCAGGCGTGCATGGCGTTCGGTTCCGAGGACACGATCCGAAGAGAGTTCGGAAACCTGGAGGCAATAGAGGACAATTTCCCGAAATACGTGGTGCTGATGGATGCCGGGCCGTATAGGGGGATAACCGCAAAGGGCATAATCTGCTGCGGGCTGAGGGAGTTTTTGGAGAAGCGGACCTATTGAGACCGGAATTCCGTTCCGGTTCAATTGTCCGATCTTTCAAAGTTCGCTTTCAGCTCAAGCACCTTTTCTTCGATCTGTTTGATGACGATCTTGAAAACATCGTCGCCCCGGCCGGACGGGTCTTCGATGCCCCAGTCCTCTTTGTATGCTGAATTGATGTTGGGGCAGGATGCATCGCACCCCATGGAAATGACCACGTCCACGGGCGGGATGTTTTCCGACCTCTTTGGGAATTGGGTCTTTTCCATATCTATTCCGTAGATCTGCCTGACGATCCTGACGGCATCCGCGTCGATCCTCTCTTTAGGTTTCGTTCCTGCCGAACAGCACTCGAAAAC
>JAKQBQ010000036.1 GCA_029574055.1 Methanobacteriota archaeon | reverse complement strand
GCCTGTACGGGGCGTTCTGGCCAAGCGCTTTGACCTTCTCCATCGCCTGTTTGATTATCTTGCACGACTGGAACATCTCCTCGATCCTGACCCTGTACCTTGAGTACGAGTCTCCGTCGTTGAGCACAGGCACCTCGAAATCCACTTTGTCGTAGTTGTCGTAAGGGTCGTCGCGGCGTATGTCGAAATCGACGCCGTTGCCCCTCATTGCCGGCCCCGTTATCCCAAGGTTGACGCATGCTTCCCTTGTGAGGACACCTGTGCCCTTCATCCTTGAGACGAAGGTGGACGAATCGTCGACCAGCGCGATGACGTCCCATATCGCTTTCTCGAACCTGTCGATGCATCTTGTCGCATACATCATGAACTCTTCATCGATGTCGTTCCTCACTCCGCCTATGCGCGGGAAGTTCGTTGTCATCCTTGCGCCGCAGAGCCTTACGTTAAGATCCATGAAGAACTCCCTCTCCCTCATGGACCATAGGAACACCGTGAGGTTACCGAGGTCGGTCCCCACCGCCGCCAGCCACATCAGGTGGGATTGGATGCGGCAGATCTCGTCGCCTATCATCCTGATGTATTTTGCTTTCTCGGGTATGTCTATGCCCAATGCCTTCTCCACGGTCATGCAGTAGAGGTGGGTGTATGTCATGGAAGCTGCGTAGCAGAGACGGTCCGCCATCGGTATGATCTTCGGATATATCCTGTTCTCGCATTCCTTCTCCCAGCCTCTGTGCAGGTACCCGATTATGGGTTCTGCGTCGGTCACTATCTCTCCGTCGAGCTGTACCTTGAGTGTCCATAGCCCGTGGGAGAAGGGGTGCTGCGGACCCATGATGACCCACATTTTGTCGGTTTGCATCCCCGGGACTTCGCATTTGACGTTAAGAGCGTCTCTCGCCATCACTCCTGCCCCCTTAGCTTATATGATTTCCTGAACGGATAGAATTCGTACGTGTCCGGCGTGAGGAGCCTCTCGAGCTTCGGGTGTCCTTCGAAGATTATTCCGAACAGCTCGTATGTCTCCCTCTCGTGCCAGTTCCCGCCCGTCCATATGTCGGCGGTGGACCTCACGCGGAGGTCGTCCAAAGGCAGGTCGGTGGTGATCTCGATCATGACCCCGCTGAAGTAGTTGGTCAGATGGTATATGACCTCCATGTGGTCGATCATATCGTTGCCCATTATCGAGGTCACGTGCTCATAGGTCAGGTTGTCATGGGCGTACTTGCAGATGTCGTATATGGCATCCCTGTCCGCTTTCACATAGACCCTTCTTTCCTCTGTGCGGGTGACCTCCAACTTGCCGGAGAACTTGCGCTGCAGGAAATCCTTGATCTCCTCAACGGTCGGCTTCTGATGAATACCTTCGGGCATTTTCAGTCCTCCAGGAATACTCCCCTCTTGAAGTAGTCGTCTATCTTCTTCTGGAGGAGCATGAATCCGTCTATCATCGCGTCCGGCCTTGCCGGGCATCCGGGGATGTATATGTCCACCGGGATTATCTGATCCAAGCCCTGGACCGTATTGTAGGAATCGTACCAAGGTCCGCCGGAAATTGCGCATTCTCCCATCGCGACCACCCATTTAGGGTTGGGTATCTGTTCGTACAGACGCCTGAGGTCCGGGCGTATCTTCTTGGATATCCATCCGTTGACCAGGAGGATATCCGTCTGCCTCGGGGAAGACCTGTATATCATGCCGTAGCGTTCTGCGTCGAACCTCGGCGCGGATGCCGCGGCCATCTCAAGAGCGCAGCATGCCAATCCCCAGTGCAGCGGGTGCATGGAATTTCTCATTGCCCAGGACCATATCGGCCCGGTGAGCTTGTCTACGGTTTTTTTCGTACCTGAGCTCAGGAGATCGTTGATCATGGCGGATGACCATGTCATGAACTCCTCTTTGCTCATGGCAACGGCATGCGGGTAAAGGCTCATATCCATACTGTTTCCTCCTTTTTGAGAGAGTATGCGACTCCGAGGATCATTATGCTCAGAAGCAGGAGCATCCATACGGTGGCCATGGTCGAAAGACCGGAGAAGGCAACGGCCCATACCATGAGGAAGGTGGCGATAAGATCAAAGACCACGAAAATAAGCGCAAAAGCGTAGTATTGGAATTTGAACTGTACGTGGGCATCCCCGATGGGTTCAGAACCGCACTCGTATGTATTCTCCATCCACTGAGTAGGCCTCCTCGGTCTTACGAACCTAGAAACCAACCATGCCAAAGGCGCGAAGCCGAGGGCCATGATGCCAACGACAACCAATGGTATGTAGGACACTACTAGTGACATTAGGGTTCGCATGCCTTCCTGTGTATATAATGTTTACAGGCGCGCGACCTACCCTGTTTATAAATGGTCCTCGCCCCCGAATGGGTATTCGGCATTTTTTGAATGAAAGCAAGCGCGCGGGGCAACATGTCAGCAAGGATCGGCCCCGTCGCGGCAGAATTTGACGCGGCCGGGACGCACGCCGCTGAAGACGTTTGCGTGTGTGCAGGGAACTTTGAGTGCTCTCTGCGCCGCCGCAGTATCGGAAATCGTGTTAATACCCCATGTGCCAGATGGAAATTTTTATGCATTTCGGCAGTGTTCCTGAGTAAGTTGTTGGAGGCCGTCTCATTGATATCTTTCAGAAAGCGGTTGCAATTTGCTGTGCCCATGCCGAATGGATGCGGAATGCTTTGCTTCAAGGATCAAATAAGAATCGTGCCGTACAAGATACATAACTTAGATTATAGAAAAAACAGCATTGCGGTTGGCAGAACGTCCATGAAAAATGATGGCCGTTCCCCTGATGCGTTCTCAAAAAATAGGGCTTACTCTTTCCCTAATTCTTTGGACCTTGCGGCGGAGGCTTCGACCGCGTCGATCAGCGCAGCTCTGAGGCCGCACTCTTCCAGGACCCTTACCGCCTGTATCGTCGTGCCGCCCGGCGAACATACTATATCTTTCATCTTCCCCGGATGTTCGCCCGTCTCAAGTATCGTTTTCGCTGCGCCCAGCAGCGTCTGCGCTGCCAATCTTGTAGAGACATCCCTTGGAAGCCCCATGAGCACCCCTCCGTCCGATAGTGCCTCGATGATCATGTATGCATACGCTGGCCCGCTGCCGCTGAGCCCGGTGACTGCGTCAAGCAGGTCTTCCTTCACTTCGTAGGATATCCCGACAGCGTTCAGTACGCCCTCCACCGCAGCGCAGTCCTCTGATGTCGCGCGGGTTCCCCTTGAGAACGCGGATGCGCTTGCCAGCACCATGCAGGGCTGGTTCGGCATGACGCGCACGAACCTGCACGCCGGCGCATACGACTCCAGGGCCGAAAGGGTTATTCCCGCGGCGATCGACATGATCAGGTGATCCTTCGTCAGGCTGCCCTTTAGAGATGCCAAGACCCCGTCTATCTGCTGCGGCTTGACCGAAAGCACAATGAATTTAGTGTTCTTCGCAACGACGGAGTTGTCCGCGTGCACATCTATCCCCATTGATTCGGCGATGTATTTCCTCCTCGGCTCATATACCTCGCTGGCAATGATCTCGTCGGCGGTGTAGAGCCCCGTGCTGATGACGCCTTTCATCATAGCTTCGGCCATGTTGCCTGCACCGATAAAACCGATCTTTTTGGTCATTTCCTACACCTGGTGCGCGATAACGATGGAGGTTAATAAATCTACCTTATGGCTCCGCAAAGTCGATAAGTGCGTCGATCGAGACTGACCGAATATGATTCACCTAAAGGAAGAACGCACCAATCCGGACAACACCCGCGGGAAGTTCCTCCATACGGACCCCGACGCCCATGCGAGGCCGTCCTTGTCGCATACTTCCGGCTTCATTTGGCTTACTTCCTCTTTCATTTCCCAGAGCCTTCTCTCCCTTTCCGCGGCATCGGAGATGGCGACTATCTCATCCACCCTGTGCAGCAGCATGCGGGCGGTCTCCGTGCGTTCTTTCTTGCGCCTGAGATCCTCCTCCCCGATCCTCCCGCTCTCGTATTCCATCACCGCAAGCTCGATCGCTGCGTCATATGACGTTTCGGCTATCATGTCCCTATCCATCCATTTCGTTTCGTACGAAAGAACATGTTTCCAGGACGGGTTCTCAAGCAGGCTCTTGTGCTCTTCCAATGTCCTTGCGAAGAATCTGTATCCCCATTTCTCCGGCTCCTCGAACGCCATGCTGCCGGGATCCACGAAGGGCGCGAATGGGGCGGTGTATATCAGCAGCCTATCGTCTTTTTCGACCAGGGACCACAGTTTCTTCGCCGCTTTGGCGCTGTCCAGGGCGGACTCCCTTGTCTGGAACGGGAGGCCTGTCATATAGAACAGGTCGAATCTCTCGCATCCGTTCCTGAACGCGGATTCCACGGACTTCTCTATCGCTTCGTTCGAATATGTCTTCCCGAGTGCTGTCCTGACCGCCTCATCGTGGGAATCCGGGGAGAACTCCAGGCTCCAGCCGCCTTCGAATGCCTTGTCCAGCTTCGAGAAGTACTCGTCGCCGGCGCCGGTGAATATCTCTACCGCAATGTGGTTCTTTATCCTCCTTTCCTTGGCGGCCTTGAAGAACCTCTCGGCATAATTGTCGCTGTGCTGCCTTATGTCGCCCACGATGAAAATAGGCGTTTTAAGATAGCTTTGGATGATGTCGATATCCTCGGCGAGCTTCTCCGGGCTCCTGTATGCCGGCGCCCTCCTGCATACCGCTTTTCCGTTGGCGTAGCTGGATCCTCCGCATTCGGCGCAGTTCATCGAGCACCCCCTTACGGAGAACACCGAGGTCAGAGGAAGCTTGTCCCATCCGCACCACGGCAGCGCGCCCTTGACATCCATGTGCCTGAGGGCATTCTTTATCATAGTGCCATAATCGAATTTTATATCATCGAGGCTGTCGGAAGAGTATGTCAGCCCGTTGTTCCTGACCCTTCCGCCTTCATCCTTCCATATGAGGTTCGGGACTTCCGACAGATCCCCGCCTTTCTGCAGGGCCTTCATCATCTGCACAGTGGGCTCCTCGGTGGTGTCGCCCCTCATTATCATGTCCACTTCCGGCCTGCTTATCAGCTCCTCCCAGAAGTATGACGATGTGAACCCTCCGAACTCCACTTTCGATCCGGGGTGGTATTTCTTGACGAGTTTTGCTATTTCTGTGGCTCCGTGGACGTGGGGCATCCAGTGCAGGTCTATGGCAAAAACATCGGCTTCCAGCGACCTTATCCTCTTCTCCACGTCGAATTTGCTGTCCTGCAGCATCTGAACGGCGAGGTTAACGATCCTCGTCCTGAACCCAGCCTCCTCTAAGTGGGAGGATATCGTCATGAATCCTATGGGATACATCTCGAACACCGGCGACGACGGTATGACATCGCTTATCGGCCCGTACATGATGGCCTTCTTCCTGAAATCATAAACGCTGGGAGCATGCAGGAATATTATGTCTGACCGTGCCATTTACTCACCGTACCGCCTTACGCGCTGCTGATAGGACCTTATCGCCCTAAGAAAATCGATGTATCTGAACCCCGGCCAATATACGTCCGTGAAATACAGCTCGGAATATGCCAGCTGCCAAAGCAGGAAGTTCGATATCCTTACCTCCCCGGACGTCCTGAGTATCAGATCGGGATCGGGGAGGTCTGAGGTGTAGAGATGCTCCGAGAAGGTCTCCTCGGATATGTCCTCCACTTTCAGCTCTTGGTTGGCGACCTTCCTTGCTATATCCTTCACAGCAGACAATATCTCCTGCCTGCTCCCGTATGCCATCGCGACATTGAAACTGAAATCCGAGTAGGAAGCCGTCCTTTCTTCAGCATACGCAATGGCTTTTATGACATGCTCCGGCAGTGACGAGAGATCCCCGAACACTCTGATCTTCACTTTGTTCTCGTGTATCTTCTTGTTGTCCGCCATCCTGTAGAGGGCGGTCTCCGACAGCTGCATTATGAAGTTGACCTCGTTCTTATCCCTTTTGAAATTCTCTGTGGAGAATGCGTAGACCGTAACATATGGAATATTGAGTTCGAGGCACCACTCGAGCATCTCCTCGATCTTCTCTTCCCCCCTTTTATGGCCTTCGTTGCTGCTGCTTTCAAGTATCTCCGCCGCATATCTCCTGTTCCCGTCCATTATCATGGCTATATGCTTGGGGATGGGCCCTTCCAGCACCTCTTTTAACAATTGCCTTCTGTACCTTGAATAAGCTGTCCGTGAGAGAACCTCAGGCAGCCTCATCGGATCACCGGAAATCCTCCGGTATCCCGGCGGCTTCGCCGCCCATATCGAAGCATCCTATCGCAGCCACGGCGCCGATTATCCCTCCGGGGCCGGTCAGGTTTATCACCATGACCCCGTTCTCCTCCGCCGCCTTGACGGCGTCTTCCTCAGTTATTATCTCCGTCTTCGCCCGGATGCCGTATTCTTTGAGGGAATCCGGTATGCTCAGGCCTTTGAACACCGTCATCACCGAATCTTGGGAGAAGGATTCCTTCTTGACGAAGTCGCGGCAGTACTCGATCAGCGCGGGTATCTCCTCTTCCTTCACGGCGAAGGATACCGCCGTTGAACAACAATTGGTGGTCTTCTTGGGGACCTTGGGGTTAAGCTGTATGATCTTGTGCTCAATGAAACTGCCGATGGGGCTGTTGTTCCCCATCTTCATGGCGGTCACCCACGACGCGCCTCTCTCCTTTGTGTCGGTGTCGTCTATCCCGATTATGACCCTGACCGTCTTCGGCGTGATTATGTCCACGTGCGCTATGTGCGCCCCGCCTATCTTGAAATCGTCCGGGTACTCCGTTCGGATCACATCCTGGCACTGCGGGATGCATGCACCTATCCCAACGGTCGCCCCCGCTATGCCGTACCATGTGGTCCTGACCTCGTCCCCTTCAATCTTGAGGGCAGCCAGGCCTTGTCCTCCGACATGCTCGGACACCGGACCGAACTGCAGTTCCTTCTCTCCGACCTTCACATCCATTATGAGGGTCTGGCCGTCCATCCTTATGTCGGTGATGACGCCGCCCGACCTCTTGCGGTTGACCACATCCCACTCTCCGGGGCCTTTGGATATGCATTTTTCGACTATCTGGGCGATGCCCCTTTCCTCATCCACCATGGTAAGGAAGCCTCTGCAGAACAGCGGGCCGTATTTTTGTTTGACCTCATCGGGTCTTAGGATATAGACCATCTTCACTCCTCATTTTCCGAGGAGTCGTCTTCCTCATAATCTTCATCGTCCTCGTCCTCATCCTCATCCTCGGCGAGATAAAGGAACTCCGACGGGACCTGATCGCAAAGGAACACTGTCTTGGCGGCCCTCCCTATCTCTATCCCCGCGTCGATGCAGCCTACCGTATCGATCGCCAGTATCACTGGGTCATCCGCCCTGACCGCCCCTGCCTTCATCGCATCCCTGTACGATCGGGAAAGGTGCACCATTGCTCTGTCGGTTGGGAAAAGCCCCTCGTTCAGGATCTCGTCGCGCTCATCCTCCGTCGTCGGATAATACAGCACCTCCGGGATGTCGTCGATCGGATGCCTGAGGCTCAATTCTATCGTGTGGCCGTAGGTGGCCCTGACATCCGACCCAGATATCTGGTATCTTCCTTTGGGGTCGGTCTCGGCCATCGCCTCTATGTGGTGGGTCCTCAGCCACTTCATCCTCGGGTTCTTTGCTTTCATGATGGCAACGATGTCCCTCATATCAACAAATCCCTGCTCGTCCATCTCCAGATTGTACTTTGCATGCCTGAGCATGCCGGCCATCGCCCTGCCGAGCTTCTCCACTTCGAAGTCGCTCATAATGAACTTCCCCTCTTCTCCGCATATGGGGCAGTATTCGTCGCGGAAATAGCCGTGTTCCTCACATTCCCTCATCATTTGATCACCTTGAAACGCATGCTTTCTCGGCGGCCGCCACCGTATTTGCCATTAGCATGCAAATGGTCATCGGGCCCACTCCGCCCGGTACGGGGGATATCGCGGACACTTTGCCCTTGACCCCCTCGAAATCCACATCGCCGACCAGCCTTGTCCCTTTGGGGGAGCCGGGGTCGTCTATCCTGTTCGTTCCCACGTCGATAACGACCGCTCCGTCCTTTACCATATCGGCGGTCACGAAGTTCGGTTTGCCCATCGCCACGATCAGTATATCCGCCTGCCCGGTTATCGATGGGAGGTCCTTCGTCCTCGAATGCACGACGGTGACCGTAGAGTCCGCTCCGGTACCTTTCTGCATCATCATCGCCGCCATCGGCTTTCCCACTATGTTGCTTCTGCCGACCACTACGACGTGTTTCCCCTTTGTGTCCACGCCCGACCTCACCAGCATCTGCTGGACCCCTGCCGGCGTGGCCGGAAGGAATTCAGGCTCTCCGATCAACATCTTCCCCACGTTCACCGGGTGGAAGCAGTCCACATCCTTCTTGGGGTCTATGGCGTTGATCACCTTCTTCTCGTCGATGTGGGCGGGAAGGGGCAGCTGGATAAGGAAACCGTGTATCCTCTTGTCGTTGTTGAGTTCATTGACCTTGCTGAGGAGTTCTTTCTCCGAGGTCTCCTCGGGCAT
>JAKQBQ010000032.1 GCA_029574055.1 Methanobacteriota archaeon | reverse complement strand
ATTATTTGGTACTTTATAGACTATGCCCGGTTCTGCAGCATACGTTTGTCCGACTGCTTTTTTCTCATTCACGTCGTGCCAGAAATTTATTTTTTTTGTTGTGATCTGACTGGTGTTTAGCAGAACCACGTCGCCAATAGCGTATGACCATGACACCGCTGCGTTTCCCGACGGCCCGACGCCATTGATGCCGAATCCCATGGATACTCCCACTGTGGTTACGCCGCTTGTGCTGTTCGGGCCATGATCATAAAGATAAGTCTCCGGATACAGATCCTTAAGATAGATATCTGCCAGCCTATAATTGCCGGAGAGGTTGGGTTCTCCGAGTTGACGATAGTGGAACGCGTAATACCCATTTCCATCATCATAATTCATGAGTTTAGAGATGATTACGTTGGAAGCATAGCCGCCGTGAGGTGCGCAATCCAGAGTGATGGATGCGAGCGAAACTATGCTCCAATACGGGTCGCCCCGTGTCACTTCGTCTATTATCTTTGATTCGGGTCTAATGTCGGTTTCAGAGCAGCCCCTGATCCCAAGCCACGAAAAGTTCCATATAGCTTCAAACGGATCTTTTGACAATACCTCATTCGCCCATGAAAGGGCAAGCCGCATTGTCTGCGATTCGTCATCGTTATTTATGTTGTATATGTAATTTATTCCCCTTTGAACGTATATGCAGTAAGCACTTTCGTTTCCTGTGTAAGTGGTCGCTCCCAGCTCTATAGCGGATTTCTCAAATAAGTACAGATCTTTTCCGACAAAGATTAGAGGTATCTCTTTCTTCAGTGCTGCTTCGATATCCTTATCAACCTTTTGTTTATCTTCGCTATAAATCCACGATTCGCTTATGATTACTATTTCATGAGACCCAATTTCACTGAGGTCTGATCTTTTGCTGACGTTGTGTGTTACATCGAACAAAGCGTTAGCTGTATCTGAAAAAAAGACGTCGTCTGAAAACACAGCAACGTTTCGATTAGTAAATTCTGTTTCAAATTCAGGTGTTTGAGTGGCGGAACCTTCAGTGTTCATATTGACTGGAACTAAAAGTAATACGCCCAAAAGGATCAGTGAAATCACTAACCCACTAGATATCATTTTTTGCATAAGATGTTGTTCCCCCTATGGTGAACACCACATCCATAATCTTTCTTTTATTGATTTCGCTAAACGGAACTATTTAAAACGTAAAAGCCAAAATTGCTTAAATATGAATCTCAGATATCAATAACTCCGAATATACACATTCATTGGGTATTGAAGATGAGCATTTTAGATTCTGGTTCGGTGCGTGCGGACAATGGTTCGTCCAGCGAAAAATTTCCGGCAATGGTACACTATATCATTTCCAAGTTCGGAGAACGCGGGATCCCGAAGACGCTATTGGCAAAGCTATGCTACTTCAGTGATTTCGATAATTATGAGTTATATGCTGAATCGATAACCGGTGAGAAATACCGCAAAGCAGAGCACGGACCATTGGCTGCTGAATTCAAGAATTCGTGCGGACGGCTCGAAAGAGCCGGTAAAATAAAGATCAGAGAGACTGAGACGGCAGGCGGAAACCGTATGTCCAAATGCATATCCGTCGCAGACCCAGACGTTAGCGGTTTCTCAAAGCGGGATCTCGAAATGATAGATTGGGTGATCGAGAGATATGGACGATACACCACCCGTGCCATAAGCGAGATATCGTATAACGACATACCCTGGGTATCTACAAGACCGGGAGAAATAATAGACTATGAATTGATCTTTTACAGAAACAGTATGACCTCAGTATCCGATGACGAAACAGAGGAGCTTGAGAGTGGTTCCGATTAAAGTTTATGTTTATAACAAGCACAGCGATATCTCCGCCATATGGTCGCCAAAGAACGGAAGAGCGGCGCGCTGATCCTGGGCCTGCTTTGGGTGGTTGCAGCTGCCGCCTCGATCTACTACGTCTCGTTCGTATCCGGCCTCGAAGGCGATTGGTGGCTCTATTGGGTGATCCTGATACCCTATTCGCTGTTCTTTCTGGCATTGGGGCTGGTGAGATATCTCGGGTATCCCAACGAGCCTGTCCTGGGTGCGGGCAAGGAAAGCTCCGATCCCGGAAAGGCCGCCGCTGTCAGGCGCTTCGGCAGGTACGTCAAGTCGCAGGAGATAATGATCTTCCCAACGGAGACCAACACCCTTATCGGAATGTACCTGTCCCTTTTCTCATGCGTCATCCTGCTGCTGGGGGCGGCGTTCGCGCTTGATGACGTCATGGTGATAGCTTCAGTGATCGTTTTGATCATCGTTGGCGGGGTCATCTTCTTCATACATCTTCTGAGGCTGCAGAAAAGACTGCGGGATCCGCATCCTTGACGCTGCGTCCGCCCGTCTGCAATGACGAATGATTTTAATTGCTATTCCCATAAAGTGTCGAATGAAGAAGAAAGACCTTGAGATAGAGCTCGAGAAGGTGCCGAGATTCGAGGATCCCGATCCATCCCTGGAACAGTATCTTACTCCCGCATCCATCGCCGCAGACGTTCTTTTCACAGCTTACGCAAACGGCGACATCAAAGGCCTTAAAGTGATGGATCTCGGATGCGGCACGGGCATGCTCTCTTTCGGAGCCTGGATGCTCGGCGCCGGGTCGGTGGTGGGGTACGACATATCGCAGAAAGCGATCGCTATAGCGGAATCCCACGCTTCCTCCGTGGGAGCGGACATCTCATTCAAGCTGTCGGACATCAATGAGGTCAGTGAAGGTGCGGATACGATAGTCATGAACCCTCCTTTCGGCTGCCAGAACCGCCGCGCCGACAGGGACTTCCTGAAAAAGGCCATGGCGTCCGCCGATTGCATCTACTCGTTCCACATGGCAGAGACGCTGGATTTCGTCAAAGAGTTCGTAGAGAAGAACAACAGGAAGATTGTTCACAATAAAATGTATAAGTACGACATCCCTCATACATTCACATTCCACAGTAAAGAAAAGAAGATCGTTGACGTAGTGGTCGTCAACATAAGGTGAGATTAAAATGGCAGAGTTCATTGAAGTATTTCCGGGCGACGAGGTCGCCGAAGAGGAGGAATATCTGGCCTCCGACGGAACATTCGCAAACAACGGAAAGATCTACGCATCGCAGATCGGGGCGCTGGAGCTTGACGACGACGAGTGCGTTGCAAGAGTAGTGTCCCCGAACCCCCCGAACGTCCTTAGGCCGGGAGACATAGTCTATGCTATCATCGCGGACGCAAGGAGCACCATGGCCACCGCGGACGTTGTGGCAAAAGAGGGAAGCAGGAGGGGGCTCGGAGGGGAGACCTACGCTACCATACACGTATCGAAGATATCCCAAGGGTACACCGACGACGCATCGAAAGAATTGAGGAAAGGCGATTACATCCGCGCAAGGGTCACCAGCATTTCGCCGTCCCTGCAGCTGACGACCAAGGATGACCATTTCGGAGTGATAAGGTCGCTGTGCGGTACATGCAAGACGAAGCTTGTCAGGAAAGGGAAGGGGCTGTATTGTCAGAACTGCGAGCGCGCGTTCCTCAGGAAGCTTGCCGATGACTACGGTGATGTAAAATTATGATGCAGAAGGATGAGCTTACTGCGCTCAGAGCCGAGGTCAAAGCTCTCAAAGAAGAGATCGACGGGCTGAAGGAGTTCATACAGGCGATGTACTGCATGATGAGCGATGAGGACGAATACGAAGACCAGCCCGGCTTCGGCGGTCCCGGCTTCGGGAGATACAACACGTGAGACTCCTCGCTCTGATCTCCGGAGGGATCGATTCCCCGGTCGCTTCGTATCTCATGGACAGAAGAGGAGCGGAAGTGACCCTTCTGCACATGGACAACCGCCCTTTCGCCGATGATGTATCATTCGATAAAGTAAAGGCGATCGCCGAACAGCTGAGAAAGGTCACCGGATCGCCCTTCCCACTCTATTCCGCGCCGCACGGCGCCTCTCAGGAGAATGTCTCGAACACCTGCGACCGCAGCTACCAGTGCGTCATGTGCAAACGCATCATGTTAAAGACCGCCCAGGAACTCTCCGGCAGGCTCGGATGCAGCGGGATAGTGATGGGGGATTCCTTGGGGCAGGTGGCATCGCAGACCCTGAAGAACATAAGGTACGTGAGCAGCGGCCTGAGTGTCCCCGTTCTAAGGCCGCTCATCGGCTACGATAAGTTGGAGATCGAAGAGATAGCGAAGAGCATCGGAACGTACGAATTATCCATAATCCGATCAAACGGGTGCTCGGTCGTGCCCTCCAAACCGATCACTGAGGCCGATATGGGGAAAATGCGGAAGTTCGATGAGTCAGCGGATGTCGGCCGCCTTGTATCGAATGCTTCTGACAGCACCGTCAGGATATCCTGATCAGCGGAAGGCGAAGCAGTACTCTATCTCCTCGTCGCTGTACACCATATCCATCGTAATTCTTCTGATATATCTCGCCTGAACGATGGAAATGAAAAGCGTGTTGCTTCCTATCGGCACCTTTATGTCCGATTCTTTCGGGCCTTTGACGGTGGTCGGCACCAGTGCCGGGCCGGAGCATGAAGTGCATACCCTATAATCGCGCCCCTCCGCCATTATGAACCTCTTGACGTCGTCGTCAACGGATATCTCCATAGCCCCCCTTATAATGACGCCTTTATTATATTTGCCCATCGCCAAAGAAATTCAGTACTTCCGCACGTGGGTCATCTGTTGGCTCGGCGGCAATGTCCTCTAAATTGAACACCCTGCGGTCAAGTATGACCGCCATCCCCCGGTCTGTTTCCGATCTGATGAGTCTGCCTATCGCCTGCCTCATCTTCCTCATTGCCGGGATCTTCGACGACCGCTCCCATCCGTTCCCGAACCTCATGTCGTAGTACCTTCTGAGCGCTTCCTGCTTGGCCGTCGGCTTTGGATACGGGATCCCTACCAATATCGCCATCTCCATATCCTTGTCCGGAAAGTCCAGCCCCTCGCTTATCCTTCCTCCGGTAATAGCGAACAGTATGCTCCCTTCAGAGAGCTTGAACAGAGATACTTCTTCCATCAGCTCCGGCTGCGTCATCCCCTTCCTCTCTATGAACGCGTCCTTTCCGATCCTTTCCAATGTGTCATCCCGCAGGAACCTTTCCATTATGGAGTACGACGGGAAGAATACGGCGGTGTTCCGGTCTACGGCGCCGGCTATCGAGATGATGTGGTCTTTCATCCTTTCGTAGACCTCGGGGATGTTGTTGAATTCGTCGAACTTCGTCGACACATCGTTCACATACAGTATCTTAAGGTTCTCCGCGGGGAATGGGGAAGGGAATATCCTTTCCGCCGCTTCCGGGAGGCCGATCTCCTCTGTGTAGTCTGAAAGCGGGGACAGCGTTCCGGACATGTGGATCGATGACCGGCATGATCTGAGAGGCTCGGCTGCTGCCCTTGGGTCAAGACAGTACGCCTGGAACTTGGGATTCTCTCCTCCCACGATCAAGAAGATATTGGTCTCCTCGTCCGCGGTGTTCCATGCGGAAAGGAATCTTCCGAGAGACAGGATATAAGAGCGGGGGAGCTTCTTCTTCGATTTTTTGATCTCTGCTATCATCTCCCCGTGGTCCATCAGCCCTTTGTATATCATGTTCAGCGAGTGGGATGACATTCCCAGCCTGTCCATCAGCTCATCCTGAAGGAATGTGTACGGCATCATCCCATCGTCGCCGGTGAGGTATTGCGACAACGCCTCGTTCAGGCATTCTCTGAGCACGGCGATGATATCTGTCACGGAAAGGCCTGCGTGTACCTCCGGATCGTTCCATTCCTGAGCTTCTTTCTCGGCAAGGGCCATCGCCTTCGTGCTGTATTCTATCGTCATCACCTCCCTCAGATAATCGGGGAGGTTGTGCGCTTCGTCGACGATCAGGATGGTCTTCGATAAGGGTATCCCCGCCCATTCCATGAACCTCTCTCGTATGTGCGGCATGAAGATGAAGGAGTAGGGGGCGGCGACAATGTCCGCATATTGTATCAGGTGCTTCACCATTTCGTAAGGGCACAGCTCCCTGCTGAGGCAGTATTCGGAGAATTCCTCGGGCTGGGGGTGCGACTCCCTTACAAGATCGAGGATGCCTTCCATGTCGGTCCGCCCTATATTCTCGTAATATCTGCACGGCCTCCCGGTGCCGTCGTCCTTCTTGTACTCAGAGCAGAGCCTTGAGAGCTCTTCCGAGGTCCCTGTGGAGTTCTCCGGGTCCTTGGACATCATCGGGCAGGTGTGGGCGCTTCGGCCTTGGACGCCGATGCAGACGATCGGCCTTTTTTCTGATATGGCCGCCGCCTCCTGTATTATCTGCTTCTGCTGGGACTTGGTCCTTGTGAGATAGATTATCTTGCTGTCGGTTCCATGCGCGGCCTTCAGCGCCCCCGCCATCGAGACCACTGTCTTGCCTGTCCCTGTACCCGATTCGATAACGGCGGCGGTGCCGCTTTTCACGGTGTTGGTGATCAGAGACTCTATCTCTTCCTGCTCCCCCCTGTACTCATAGGGGAAAATGTTGTAGAGAGGATCCCCGCACATCACTCTTTTCTGTGCCAGATGTCGTCCGGAAGATCGTCGTAGACGTGCGATACCTCGTCGGCATCCTCCTGGACCGCCGCGGGATCGGAGCTCACCTGCTCCTTTATCTTATCCTTTCTGAAGAGCCAGTAGTGTATCCTCCACTCCCTTCCGTCGTAGAGCGTGGTCTCTTCCCTCTCCGTCGTCAGAAGGCCCGCATCCTCCAGCATATAAAATGCGTCCCTGTCTTCCGGCTCGAGGATGTTGTCTATTATCCTGTCGGAATATCCGAAGAAATTGAGGACGTGCCTCGCCAGCATGTACGCCTGCTTCTCTTCCATCCCCATGTTCTTGTCGATGCTGTTCTTTATCGCTAGGGTCAGATCTTCCGCCGTTATTGTATCTTCCATGCTGAACACCTCAGTTCTCCATAAGATCCGCGAATTTCACATCGCTCGTGCCGGCCACGTCCGCGATCTTTTTGAGGACCTCCGGCGGGACCTGCTGATCCACTGTCATTACCATAAGCGCGTCCGACTTATATCTTCCTACGGACATCTGCGCTATGTTGATGTTGTTGTCGCCGCACACCGTCCCGACGGCGCCTATTATGCCGGGGGAATCTTTGTATGCCACAAGTATCATGTCGCCGCTCATGGGCGCGTCGAATGTGAACATGTCATAACCCACAAGCCTTGGCTGGTCCCCGAACACCGTCCCCCTGATGCTGGTCTTCTTTCCCTTGGAGGTCACCTTCACTTCGATCATGTTCGAGTAGTCGTCCGATTTTTGGGTGGATGATTCCTTTATCGCTATGCCTTTCTGCTTTGCCACGGGCATAGCGTTGATTATGTTCGCGTTCTCGGGGCCAATGATGTTCTTCAGCACCCCCACCACCACCGAGACGGTCAGCAGCTTGGTCTGCTTGCCTGCCAGCTCTCCGCAGTATGTTATCTCCAGCTCGTCTATGGGGTTGCTGCCGCTGATCTGGTGCACGAGTATGCCCATGCGCTCCGCAAGGGGTATGAACACCTCCGTCTCCGGATCCAGCTTGCCGCGCGGCGCGTTGATGGCGTTGGTTATCTCCCCGCCCTTGAGGTATTTGACAGCGGCGAGAGCGACCTCCACGGCAACCCTCTCCTGGGCCTCCACCGTGCTCGCCCCGATGTGGGGGGTGGTGACAAGGTTGTCCAGTTCCAGCAGCCTCATGTCGCACTCCTCGAGTGGCTCGTTGCACCATACGTCGAAGGCCGCGCCGGCTATGATCTTCTCTTTCAGCGCTGTGTACAGGTCGTCCTCGTTCACGATCCCTCCCCTTGCCACGTTCGCTATCCTGACGCTGGGCTTCATCATCTTGAATTGGGGGAGGCCTATCATGTTCTTCGTCTCCGGGAGGAGGGGTGTGTGTATGGTCATGAAGTCCGCCGTTTGGATGACCTCTTCGAACGTCGTGAGCCTCACGCCGATCTCGTCCGCCACCTCTTTCGGTAGATATGGGTCATAGCCGACGAGGGTCATGTTGAATGCCTTCATTCTCTTCGCCACCTCTCCGCCGACCCTTCCGACCCCCACTATCCCGAGTATCTTCCCGTTAAGCTCCACCCCCGTATACTTGGATCTTTTCCATTCCTTTCTGTGCATGGAAGCGTGGGCGAAGGGAATGTGCCTCGCAAGTGCCAGCAGCATTGCGCAGGAGTGCTCCGCAGCAGATATTATGTTCGCAGCGGGCGTGTTCATTATCAGGATGCCCTTTTCGGTTGCGTACGGGATGTCCACATTGTCCACCCCGACGCCTGCCCTTCCGATCACTCTGAGCTTCTTTCCCGCATCTATGACCTTCTTCGTGACCTTGGTGCCTGACCTGATTATCAAGCAGTCGTACTCCCCGATGATCTCGCATAGCTGGTCTTCGCTGAGGTCGGCCTTCTCGTCCACCGGGAAGCCTGAATCTTTCAAAATGTTAAGGCCCTCCTCGTCGAGGGGGTCGGATACCAATATCCTGGCGGTCATGCTTTTTCCTCCAATATCTCGTCCATAACTGAGAGTAGTTTTCTTAGGTCTGCGGGCGTCGTGTCCCCCATGTGCCCTATCCTGAATGTCTTTTCTTTGACGTCCCCGTATCCGTTGGATATCTCGTAACCCTTCGATTTCAGGGACGAATGGAATTTATCGAAATCCAATCCTCCTCTGTTGAGGACGCTTATCGTGTTCGAGCGGAACCCTTTCTCCGGGAATATGCCGTTGAGCTTCCTGCACGCCCATTCCTCAACGATGTCCGCCATCTCCTTATGCCTTCTGTACCTTGCCGCCATCCCTTCCGAAAGGATGCGGTCCAGCTGGAAGTCCAGAGCGTACATAAGGGATACGGGCGGGGTCGTCAGAGCATAATTCTCATCATTCTGTTTCTTCACTTTGATCAGGTCTGTGTAGAATCCCCTGTTGGGCACGGTCTTCGCCTTCCGCAGCAGCTTTTCGGAAACAGCCATCATCGCCAGTCCCGGAGGGAGTGCGAGAGCCTTCTGCGTCCCGAACACCAGCGCGTCCGGCTCCAGCTTCCTGATGTTGAGGTCCATTGCGAAAGCGGATGTGACCGCATCTATGAACACCAGCGCGTCCGGGTTCTGAGACCTTGCCTCCTCCGCAATCTCAATGGAATCACTAAACACCCCCGTGGATGATTCGTTGCTTACCCAGTGGACGGCTTCGGTGTCGCTCTTGACCTTGCCTTTTATGTGCGCTGCGCGGATGGCCTTGCCCCATTCGACCTGCACTTTGTCCACAGCTTTCCCGTTGAGTTCGGCTATCTCGATGGACCTGTCGCCGAAGGATCCGTTGGTGATACCCAGCGTCTTCGACCTTACTCCGTTCCTTATCATCCCCTCGAGGAACACGGACGCGGAGCCGCTGACCATAAGGATGTCCATGTCGGTATCCAGCGCCTTCTTCATCTTCTCGCTTATCGCCTGATGGAGCGCTTTGTATTCTTTGGATCTGTGCGTTATCATCGGTCCGGTCATTGCCTGAAGGACATCTTGCTCAACGTGCACCGGCCCTACTGTGAAAAGTCTCCTGCTCAAATCTACCCCTCGGGATGTAATATGGCTCCGCTATCTGCGAACCTATATTTATTATGGCGCACACGCCCGCACGCTCATATGTTCTCTATGAACTTCTTCATCCGGGACAATCCTTCGATGATCTGTTCCTCGCTTGCGGCATAGGACATCCTGAAGAACCCTTCGCCGCTCGGCCCGAACGCGGAACCGGGGGTCACGGCGACATGCGCCTCCTCCAGCATTTTTGTGCAGAATATCTCCGACTTGACCTTGGATTCGTACTTGGGGAAAAGATAGAATGCTCCCTTTGGCACATTCACGTCGATGCCTTTGATCTCGGTTATGAGGTCTACCGCCAGGTCGCGGCGTTTTTTGAACTCCTTGACCATGGCATCCTTTTCCGCCTGCGGCCCGGTTATGGCCTCCACAGCGGCGGGCTGGGTGAATGAGACGCAGCACGAGATGGAATGGGTCTGCAGCTTATCCAGCTCTTTTATGTTGTTCTCGGATGCGATTGCCCATCCGAGCCTCCATCCGGTCATGGCATACGTTTTCGAAAGCCCGGATATTGTGACGGTCCTGTCGAACATATCGGGAAGCGCGGCGATGGAGTGGTGCTTCCCCTCATAGATTATGCTCTCGTAGATCTCGTCCGAGAGCACCATCAGGTTGCGGCCGATCGCGATCTCCGCTATCCTCTTTATCGTATTGCAGGGCATCACGCTGCCTGTCGGGTTGGATGGGGAGTTCAGAAGGATCATCTTGGTCTTCGGCGTTATCGCGGCCTCGATCAGATCGGGATCCACTATGAAATCGTCTTCGACCTTCGTCGGTATGTAGATGGGCTTCGCCCCCGCCAGCCTTATGCATGCCTCATATGAGACCCAGCTCGGGTCGGGCAATATGACCTCGTCACCGGGGTCCAGGAAAGCCAGCGAGGACATGAAGATCGCGTGCTTGCAGGGAGTGACGAGAACGTTCTTCGCCGTGCAGTGGATCTTGTTGTCGGAGAATGCCTTGGCCGCCACCGCCTTCCTGAGCTCGGGTATCCCTGCCGATGGGGTATAATGGGTGAATCCTGCGTCGAGCGACTCTTTGCAGGACTCTATGATATTCTCCGGAGTAACAAAATCCGGCTCTCCCATGGAAAATGAGATTATGTCTATCCCCTGCAGCTTAAGATTCGCTACGAGATTGGAAAGCGCCACTGTCCCCGATGCCGGAACCCCGGAAAGCCTTTTTGCGACCATTTATGCCCCTCAGTGATTTTTACTATATTATCCTTTATCCGTCAGCTCATCAGCGTCTTGAGTTCGCCGGATGCCGCCGCGTCCCTTATCCCCATAGCCATCCTGCCGCCGGTGCTCAGGCCGGGGTATATCAGGTCTGCGTACGGAGAGCCTGAAATGAACGGGTTCGTGCCCGCTACGATCCTTGTGGATATCTCGAACACCTTGAAATCCAGCTTGTCCGTGACCACGGTCTCCAAGCAGAACGGCCCCCACATCCCCCCGAAGAGCTCGTATGCACGGTTGACCGCGTTCTCTCCCATCTCGAACGCCTTCGGAAGCAGGGATTCCCTTATCACCACCGGCGTGTTCCCGGTGACCACGAACGACGGGTACAGCCCGCGCCTCTTGGCGTCTTCGATCGATCCGAGCTTGTACATCTCGTCAATGTTGCTCTCGTCCCTGCGGTCTATTGAAAGGAGTTCAAGGGATCCCCCCTGCTGGCACCTGTAGCCGTCCTTCTTCAGCGGGTCGTAGAAGTAGTGGAGGTAGTACCTTGTGCCCATGCAGTACTCCTGTATTGTGTAAGGCTGGGAGTTGTCGATGGACATCTTGAAGTCCGGATAATCCTTTGCGATGAAGAACCCGCGGCCTCCCTTTGCACCGTGGTATTTCACCATGACCGCCTCGTTTATCTCCCTGGCATCTGTGATCAGGCGGGGCATGGGGATGCCTGCGGAAGTGAGCCAGTTCCTCTGCTTCTCCCTGTTGGACTCCCACTGGAGGATCGCCCTGTTGCCGTAGGATGGTACCTCATACTCCTCGAACTTGTGCGCCCCCATGTACTCCACGAAGGACCCGTGGGGGATAATGACGGTGTTCCTGTCCAGAAGCTCGCCGCTTCTTTCGGCCATCTCGTCGAAGTCGGAGTATTTTATTATCTCGTCCGGCTTTGCCAGAGGGAAGGCGTCGTAATGCCTCGTGTTGTCTTTGATGGTCAGCCCCAAGGTCTTGAAGCCCATCTTGCGGGCCCCATGGAAAATCTGCAGCGAGGAATGCGAACACAGCGTAGCTATCGTGATGTCGCCGGTGTCGTATCCGTCAAGGATCTCGTCTATCCTCTTCTTGGGAACCATATCCTATTATTGCAATCGCCCTTTTAAATATTGCTATGTGCTGGTTCTGTTTCTGCTCAAATATAAAGGAGCGGGGCGCGCCGCTCCCGCTCAGCGACGCGTCCCAAATATAAGTTCCAGCGCCGGTATATCATCGGGTGTCGGATCCACCCTCTGCGCATGGATCTTTCAACAGCTATTCTATCCATTCAAATGCATAATGAAGGGATTCCTGCATGCTGCGATCCGTAATGCTGTTCGAGAATGATGCCTTTGTTTTTGAATCATAGAAGAGACAATATACGTCCCCCCTATCCATAGAAAAACCCAGTGATACAACAGGTATTTCTCTGTCCGTGAATATCCATGCGCTGTCCGCATTCACGACCATCACGAGATGCGACTTGATGACAAGTGCATCGATATTGTCATACAGCTGTTCCGTTTCGATTGACTTTGCCCAGTTTGCGTCCACTATCACTATGTCGCCGTTTTCGATGGAGTCGAATGTCTCCTGAACTCTGACATTGGCGGGTGATTCCTCGATCTCTCCATTGCCTTCAGCGTAAGAAAGGACAACAATATTGAACTCCTCAAAAAGGGATGCTTCCTCCACTGCGTACTGATAATAGAATTCGCCTGATTGTACTCCTTCTTTTTCTTCGGTCGCGATCACGAAGGAGACCACCAGTATCGCACAGACTACTATCAGCACTGCTGCTATCGGTATAATTTTTTTCATTCCAGTACCTACGTGCCCGAATATTCTCAGGTAATCAGCACGTGAGTATGCCATATGCGTGCAGAGTATATATATATCAAAACTCTAACTCGGTAAATTGGGGTATAACTTCATGAAGAGGCGGCGGGAGCCTTCGGCTTCCGCCCCCTATTCTTCTTGATTCCGTCAAGCCTGTCTCGATCGTCCCGAGTGCTGTACAT
>JAKQBQ010000030.1 GCA_029574055.1 Methanobacteriota archaeon | reverse complement strand
TTGTACAGCGGGTGTATGAATCTGAACATGTTGTAGTCCTCTTCTCTCACAAAGAACAGCCTGACCTTGCTTATGTCCACCTTGTCTTTGGCGGTGAAAACGATCACTGCCTTCCCCCCGCTCAGGGGGACCGGCTTGTTGGACGACCATATGGATTCCCCGTCCCATATCTTGATGGGTATCCCTTCCTTGACCTCCACTGCTGTCATCGGAGGCAGCTCCCTTACGCTGTGGTCGGTATCTATGCTCAGGACTATCTTCGTCTCGGTCCTCGATGAACCTTCGACGACCATGTTGTACCTGACCTTGCTGGACGCTCCGGAATAAACGTCCAAGCTCATGCCGCGGGAGGTCATCCTCTCTCCCGATACGTCATAGACGGCGTACAGCGTGATCACTCTTTTCTTGGAGTTGCCCATGGGTATCCTGACCATCTTGTCCTTGTTGTAGGCGTCCCTCGTGATGGTTATCCTTTCCGCATCGAGGTCGTCCGGCCCGGATGCTGCGGATGAATCCTTGATCACGAACACCGCCGACTCCGCCCCTGTAGGCCAGGTCATCGTAACGTCGCAGTCGTTGCCGCTCATCCTCTTCTCCACATCCCTGAAAGGCTTCAGGTTGGCCACCATGATGTCCTTGCCCCTGACGGCCACCTTCCCGGCGGGTATCATGGGGTATATGTACTGCACTGCGCCGTCCGGAAGGAAGAACCTCATGCCGTTCTCATAGACCTCCAGAGGCTGTATCTCCTTCATCCAGGCATTCAGGTCCTCGAGTTTCACCATCCTCCCGAACATGTTCACTTTCCTCGGTGAAGAATATAAGACGACCCTTTCCTTGCTCTTCCATTTGGCCGTGAAGGACCCGTCCGCCTTGTTCCATCTTATCTCCATGTCCCGAATAGGCTCGGGGAACTTGGTAGTGGTGAAAGAGAATGCGCTGCCCATCGATCTCTCTGTGCGCCCTTTGTTCTTATATTCGGCAACAAAAAGATAGTGATACTTCACCCCTCCTTTCAGGCCGTAATCGTCAATGACCGTCTCTCCGTTGTGGGCGATCTCCACTTCCTCTCCGGCCCCTGCGGCGGTGGTGCCCTCTTTCCTCCAGATGCGCACTCTTGTGCACCCTTTCGGCTTTTCGTATATCAGCCTCAGGCCGCCCTCGATAGGTTCTATGCTGACGTTCTCTACCTCCTTGAACACTATCACGGGGCCGCAGGACGCCGCCTCTCTGGAAAGGATGCCCCATCTTTTCGAGTAGACCGAATAATAAAGGTCCGCGCCGGGATCCATGGTCTTGTCCAAGAATACGCTCCCGGGTATCTCTGCGATGGGGACAGTATCGTCAGTTACGATGGGAAGAGTATCCCTTCCCCTGAAAATGCAGAATGTCATGCCCGTCCTCTCCTCCGGGACGGCGAACTTCAGCAGCACCTTGCCCTCTCTGATCTGGGCGACGGCATCGGCCGGCGACTCCGGAGGGTGCTCCTTCATCTTCGCTTTGGCGATGGGGTGGTCCGGGCATATCTCCACCGCCGTTACATACATCATCATGGTGCTGCCGATATCCTTGGAAGCGGCCGCCCTTTCGCAGATCCTGTCGGCCTCGACTATCTTCTGCAGGGCTTCCTCGTATTTCCTCTCGATGTCAGGATTGTTCAGTATCTTGGTGAAGTCCAGCTTCGCGTCGTCGAGCTTCCCTCTCAGAGCATAATATTTCCTTTGTTTGTAAAGGATGTCGATGATGTTCATGAGCTCGGCGTATTTCGCTGCCAGCGGCCTGAGCTCGTTCTTCATCTCCTGTATGGTAGGATATGTGGAATACGCCCGCTCTATCTTCGCTATGCAGTTCGAGGCCTCGTCGATCATGCCGTATGAGAGCGCGATCCTGAATTTCTTCTCAAGATCCTTTGCTTTGCTCAGACCCTCCTGGAAATCGAACCCGCATTTGATGCAGGCCTTGTTGCCGGATACTTGGCTTGTTCCGCACTGGGGGCATTTGGTCTTTATGTTCGCGCCGCATATGGAGCAGCACATCACGTTGTCCCCGGACTCGACCAGCGCGCCGCACTTGGAGCATGTGGTGAGCTTGCTTTCTTTTATCGAGAAATTCGAAATGTATTTTTTCTTGACGCAGTACTCTTCCAGGATCGCTACCGCCATCGTGGGGTCTGCGTTGGTATTGCGGATGAATTTGTTTATGATCTCGTCGATATACTCTCTGGTGAAGGGCTGGCCGTAGTCCTCGTCCATCATCTGCTTGGCCGGGCCGAGTATCCTCATGCACTTGCCGTACTTCACAAGATTGGAGAGGTCCTGGTCCGAACCCAGGATGAGCTTGAGAGCCCTGAGCGTCTGTATGTATGAATCTTGATTGGGGAGCACTTCCTGCCTTACGCTGTTCACCCTTTTCTCGCAGGAGTCGAACGCCGTCCTTATCTGCGGGAGAGAACTCCCTTCGTCAAGAGGGTTGATGTTTATCTCGAGGTCGGGGTTCTTGATCAGATCGTTAAGGACATCCATCGGAGTGAAGGACTGCACTTCCTGCAGCGCTTTGAACGCTGACACCACCTTCTCGTTGACCGGCGGATGGACGGATGTCTTCTTGATGCCCGCCAGAGCTATGAGGTCCTCTTTGCCCACGCTGTCCCACTGCAGCTTCTTGGCCAGGCCTTCCGCGGTACCGGGAAGGAGGACGCGGTTGCCGTCGTGGAGTATGACCGAGTCCTTGTTGAGCCTGGATGCCTTTGCCTTCAGTATCCTTCTGCCTTCGTCGAATTCCCTGGATCTCAGAGAGGGGTCTTTCATGACCCGGCGCATGTCCGGGACCATGTCCAACCACTTACCTATCTGGAATCTGCGATCCAGATCGTTCTGTTTGTCCTTGCTCTCTTTGTTCCACTTGGTCTCTTTGGCGGCTATCTTCTTCTCTATTGCTTCGTAAGTATACGTGCTCTCCTTCAAAGGATTAAGTCCTATAAGGCGACAGTAATTCTCTCTGTCACTTGTCATCGATCCCATCCCTCAGCGGAGCCTGGCCCTGACCTCTGCGCTCCCCAGCCTTGCGCTGCCTTCTGCGCTCTCGCGCATTCCCATTGACCCTGAGTTCAAAGCCCTGGCGATGGTGCTGAATGTCTCTCCGAGGCGGTCGAGGGTGGTGTACATGGCGCCTTCTTCGACAGTGGATAGCTGCTTCAAGAATGCCACATCGGCCTCGCCTATCCCTACCCCCACCACTGCAATGTTGGAGTTCTTGCAGTTCAGGGCCTCGCTGACAGCGAAGTCCCTCTTCCCCCATATGCCGTCGGTAAGGATGACTATCATCTTCCCTCCGGGGCGGTTGGAAAGCATCGTTGCCGCGGTCCCGAAGGGGCTGGCATCGGTGCCTCTGCCGTATACGTTCACCTTGAGGCCGTCGAGGGCGGAGACGATGGTGTTGGGGTCTGAGGTCATGTCCCTGATGATGCCGACCTTGTCGCCGAACCCTATCAGGCCGAGTTTGGTGTTCTCGTCGGCCACGCTCAATGCGAAGTCCCTCACCACATTCCTTACCTCATCAAGCGAGTTCCTCATGCTTCTTGAGAGATCGATGCACAGGACCACATTCTTGGCGATGGGCGCGCCGGTGCTGCGGCTCTCGGGTTTGTCGCCCATCCATGCGATGTCGTCCGGGACAGACTCGGAATAGACCTCCAGCCGCTCCCCGTCCTGGAAAGCCGAGACCTTCACCACTCCGTTCTCGTCATAGTTGTATTCAATGTCAATGGTAGCTCCGTCGCCGGAGTTGTAGAATCCCGATATTATCACCCTTGCCAGCACGTAGCAGTCCAGAGGTATCTTGCTCTCGCCTTGGAGAGTGTATACCTCGATGATGTCAGTCATGTTGCCGGGCGCTATCTTGAATGCCTTCCTCACCGAAGAAGGCACTTTAGAGTTCCTTTTTATCATCACTTCGTTGATGTACCTGTCCCCTCCGGGGCTTTCAGCCAGCACGCCGAGGCTGTGTGCTGTGACGTCGGTCACCTGCTTCTCCCTGACCCCTGTGCTCGTGCTGCAGTAGAGCTCCGAAGTGATCGCTGCGCCTTTCGCGACGGCCAGGTCGGTATCGGCGTGGTCGATCACGGGCTTTCCGGATATCATGTTCAGGAATTTGGGGACCTGCGGCATCCTTGTTGAACCGCCGACCAGGAGTATCTCGTCTATGTCATCCCATGTCTTCCCTATGTCATCCAGCAGCTTCATGCATACGTCTTTGGTAGCATTGAGGAGGAACTGAGTCCTCATGTCGAACTGATTCCTCGTGAGAGTGTATTTCCCCGAGTATCCTTCGTATTTTATCTGTATCGTTACGCTGTCGGTCTTGGTGAGGACTTTCTTGTAATTCTCGGATGCGACGATCAGCTCGTTCTTTGTCGGCTCGTCCTCTCTGGGATCCACGCCGAACTCTTCGACGAACTGCTCGCATACGAATTTGACTATTGCGGCGTCCCAATCCTTTCCTCCGAGTATATGGTTGCCGTCCGTCCCCATGACCTGTATGTTGCCTTTGTTGATCCTTACCATGGTGACATCGAACGTCCCGCCGCCGAGGTCGTAGACCAAGACGGTCTTGTCGGATTCTTTGCTGTACCCGTACGAGATCGCAGCCGCCGTCGGCTCGTTGATTATTTTAAGGACCTTCACTCCGCAGGCTTCCCCGGCGCGGATCGTGGCCGTCCGCTGGAAGTCGTTGAAGTATGCGGGCACAGTGATCACAACGGAGTCTATCTTCTCCCCTGTTTTCGCTTCCGCATCCGAGATCAGCTTTTTCAGGAGCATGGCGGAGAGTTCCTCGGCGGTGTAGACCTTGCCGTTGGCCTCGACCGTGAAGCTGTTGTCGCCCATCCCTCTCTTGAAAGATGCCGCGATCGTGCCTGCGCCCCCTGCCTGCATATCTTTGGCATCCTCTCCGATCAGGATCTCCCCGTTCTCCAAGAAGCAAATGACCGAAGGGGTCAGCTCCTTTTCGAACAAGTTGTTGATTATCTCGGTCCTCGATGTTTTCCTGTCATATCTTGCTACTGTAGAGTAGGTCGTCCCTAGGTCAATACCAACCTTCATATCCCATCAGTTGAAGATATATTATACGCGATATAAAATAGATTTGACAGACCGCTACGAATTTCGAAATTCAAACCGTGCATAATAGGTAGTTTTTTAAAGCCCGATCCGCCCTATGCGGAAATCGTAGAGGCTCCCGAACAGGCGTCCCGATGGGTTTTTTTCTATGCTTTCCTATATGCCAGAACGATTCAGAGTTCATCGAGGCTTCCTATGCGCGTATCGCAATCATCGCAGGATATGTCCTCTCCGTACCTGTTTATCAGCACCGTGGATAGACCTGCGCCCTTTCCCGCCAGAACGTCATTGATGCTGTCCCCCACCATGACGGAGTCTCTGCGGGACGCGCCCATCTCCTTCAAACAGAGAAGCACAGGCTCGGGATCGGGCTTGGCGAATGCCACCCTATCCCGCCCGACAACGGATGCGAACTTATCCGTAATGCCTATCCTCTCCATTATCTCCGTGATCTGCTCCATGTATGAATTGGAAACAATACCTAACGAGCGCCCGTCCTCCAACAACCGCTCGATGCACCTTTCGGCATCCGGGAACAGCCCGACGCCGTTGAGGCTGGTGCTTTTGTAGGTATCGGTGATGAGGGAAGCGAACTCCCTGTATCTGCTTCCGGAATCGGGGTAATATTTCGAGAACATTAAATTCAAAGGGGTGCGGACATACTCGTTGTACAGCGCCGGATCGTAAGGGATCCCGTATTCTTTGAAAGCAACTATGAACGCCTCTTCGTATCCCATTCTGGAATCCACGAGGGTGTTGTCGAAATCAAAAATGTAGTGTCCGTACCTCATCATCCTGCCCGCCGATGATGTATCAGTTAATTGATTTTTTGGATAAATGTCCAAAAAACAGCTGTCACTTTTATCTATTTAAAAGGATAATCGGGATTCAAGTGAATTAATGAAAGACGACATTCAGATCGAAGAAGAAGCAAACGTCAAAAGCATCATCGATATCGCCGGCTCCATCGGGCTTGGGCCGGATGACATAGAGCAATACGGCAAGTACATAGCAAAGGTGCCTTTGGATGTACTGTCAAGGTTTGACGCCAACAAGAACGGGAAGCTGATAGTCGTCACAGCGGTCACCCCCACGTCTGCGGGAGAAGGGAAGACCGTCACCACCATAGGCTTGGTCCAAGGCCTCAGCTTCATCGGCAAGAAGGTGGTCGGCGCGCTCAGGGAGCCCTCTATGGGCCCGACGTTCGGCGTCAAAGGAGGGGCCACCGGAGGAGGGTTCTCCCAGGTGTACCCCATGTGGGATATAGACCTTCATTTCACCGGAGACATACATGCGGTCACATCCGCACACAATCTGCTGTCGGCGATATTGGAGAACAACCTCGTAAGGGACAACCCCCTCGGGATAGACCCGTCCAGAATAGCCCTGAAGAAAGCGATGGACATGAACTGCCGCGAGCTCAGGGAGGTCGTAGTCGGGCTGGGAGGGGGGAGAACAGCAGGCGGCGTGACGCACGAGAGCGGTTTCCTTATCACTTCCGCATCGGAGATCTCCGCGATACTCGCGCTTGCAACCGATTACAAGGACCTTAGAGAAAGGATCGAGAGGATGGTGGTCGCATACACATACACCGGAGAGATGGTGACCGTAAAGGAACTCGGATGCGTCGGCGCCATGATGATCCTCCTGAAGGACGCACTGAAGCCGAACCTGGTCCAGACATTGGAGGGCCAGCCTGTGTTCGTGCATGGGTTCCCCTTCGCAAATATTGCGCACGGCAACAACAGCGTGATCGCAACGAAATACGCCATGAAGTTAGGGGACTATGCCGTAACGGAGGCGGGATTCGCGGCGGATCTCGGAGGAGAGAAGTTCCTGGACATTGTGTGCAGGCAGGCGGGGATATCCCCGGACTGCGCTGTGATAGTAGCATCCGTCAGAGCGCTGATGATGCACGGAGGCGCCGATCTCGATAAGCCTGAGACCATGACAATAGATGCTTTGAAGAAAGGGTTGCCAAACCTCGACAAGCACATAGAGAATGTGAAAGGATACGGGATACCGGTGGTCGTGTCGATCAACCGCTTCTCCTCCGATGACCCGAGCCACATGCAGATGCTGCGCGAGCATTGCAAAGAGCTTGGCGCGGAGTGCGTCCAATCCGATGCCTTCATGGAAGGGGGCAAAGGGGCAGAAGAGCTTGCCAGGAAGGTCGTGGAGGTCATCGAGAAAGGGGAGAAGGATTTCATGCTCCTGTACGAGGACGACCTCCCGCTGAAGAAGAAGATCGAGGCCATAGCAACGAACATCTACGGCGCGGACGGGGTCGTGTTCTACGGCCCCGCGGAGAAGACCCTGAAGGATCTTGAGGAAAAAGGTTTCGGAAAACTCCCTATATGCGTGGCAAAGACCCAATATTCGCTGTCGGACGTCGCCGAACTGAAGGGGGCGCCGAAAGGATGGAAGCTTAACGTAAGGGAGGTTGCGCTGTCCGCCGGTGCAGGATTCGTAGTACCGATATGCGGCACGATGACCCTTATGCCCGGGCTGTCGAAATCGCCTGCCGCCATAAGGATGGACCTTACCGACGACGGGAAGGTCAGAGGGCTGAAATAACCTCGTCGTCCTTCATGCTGTACCAGCGGTCGGCCTCTTCCTTATCCATCGGGACGCCGTCCCCCGTGTCATACATATTGCCCAGGAGTATCTGGGCCCCTCTGTGCTTGTTCATTGCGGCGGAGGTCAGCCAATCGAGCGCTTTCTCCGTGCTCTGCTCCACACCGTATCCGGTCTTGTACAGCTGCCCCAGTATGAACTGTGCCTCCGAGTGCCCGGATTCCGCAGAAGAGGTGAACCATTTGACCGCTGAAGGCAGGTCTTTCATTCCCCCCTCCCCGTCAAAATAGATCAATCCAAGCTCATACTGCGCCCGCGGGTCGCCCATTTCGGCCGGAGTTGTCAGAAAGGACGCGGCCTTTTGGGGATCCTTTTCGGCTCCGTAGCCCTTGCTGTACATCTTACCCAAAAAGTACATCGCACCCAGATTCCCGCCTTCGGAAGCCCTTTCGAACCAGAACCTTGCCGCCGACAGGTCCTTGCGGACGCCCTGCCCCCTCGAATACAAAAGGCCGAGATAGAACTCTGCATCGGAAGACCCTCTGTTCGCTGAAGCTGAGAGTATGGAAAAAGCGGATCCGTAGTTCTTCTCAGATTTGGTCCTGACTATGAACTTTGCCCATTCCAAAGGCTCCATCTGACTCTCGAAGGGGATGCCGGAGTCCTCGTGCATAAAGGACAATAATTTAGGACGATTATAATCCTTATGACCATGCCGCTTGGTTTGAACGGCATCTGTTGGATATAGGCCGGCAGGCTTTTGCCTTTTTACCGATCTTAACATCCTCTCCGTTCGTTTCCGGACATGGGTCTTATTTGCTTCTCTTTCTTATGGATACGATCACTGCGGCGCACAACACGATAAGGAAGACCACCGCTACCATGTACGGAGGTATGTCCAGGCCGCCTTCGCTGCCGGCATCCCCGGAGAACTTCACCATGGTCGCGTCAAGGCCTCCTTTTCCATCGATATCCGTCCAGTCGCCGTCCCCGAACACGCTTATGTTCGAATATCCTACTGCAACGAACCAATCCTGTCCCGCAGATACGGATCGGAAGTAATCGGCGCCGGTCCCTCCGAAATTCGTTTTCCACACGACCTCGCCGGAATGGCTGTATTTCACCACAGTGGCGTCCAAAAAGCCTTTCCCCTCGAACCCTTCCCAATCCCCGCTCCCGAATGATGAAAATGCGGAATACCCGACCGCTATTATCCCATCTTCCAGCGCCGCCACTCCTCTGAAGAAATCATTCCCGCTCCCTCCCAGATACGAGTTCCACAAGACCTCGCCGGCACTGTCGAACCGTGTGATGAAGGCATCGGTGCCGCCTCTTGCATCCCCATCGCTCCAGTCGCCTTCACCAAGAGCGGTGGAATACCCCACTGCGGCGAACCCGTCCTCCACGGCTGTTACCGAATAGTAATAATCGCTCTCGTTCCCGCCGAGTTTGCTTTTCCAGACTATGCCGCCGGCATCGTCGTACCTGACCGCTACGGCGTAGGAACCGCCTTCATCCGTGTCCTCTCCTTCCCAATCTCCGGTGCCGAAAGACAATGCCTGAGCATACCCTACGGCGACGACCCCGTCCGTTGTCGATACCACTGAGGTGAAATAATCCACGCCGTCACCGCCGAAGTTCTTTTTCCATTGGACCTCGCCGTCGTTGTTGTATTTCACGATGGTCGCGCAGTATGTTCCTTTGGCAGTGAAACCTGTCCAGTCGCCGCCGTTAAGAGATGATATATGAGAGAAGCCTACCGCCACGAACCCGCCCGGCACCGCGGCAACAGAACGATATGAGTCCGACCCCGGCCCTCCTATATTCATCTTCCATACCACGTTGCCTTCGTGATCATACTTCACGGCGATCGCGTCTATCCCGCCCTTCCCTCTTATGTCCGTCCAGTCGCCGGTGCGGAACGAGGTCTGTGCCGACTGCCCCACGGCCACGAACCCGTCGGACACCTCTGTGACAGAATAGAATATATCATTGCCGGATCCGCCGAAGCTTTCTTTCCACACTATGCTGCCGGCATCATCGTATCTCACTATGATCGCATCGGTATACCCCATTCCCTGAACGTCCGTCCAGTCGCCGCTGCCGAAAGAACCAGAATATGAATAACCGGCTGCAACGAACCCGTCGGATATCGCGACCGTCGAACAGAAGTGGTCTGCGTCCTCTCCGCCGAAATCCCCCCTGTACAGTATGTCGTCCCCGGCCGCGGAGACCACTGCCGCCGGAAGGATCACCAGCGCTGCTGCCAGCACAAGCATGGCTGACACATATCCTTTGTTCATATGCAGCCGTTTCTCTCTATTCTGTTCCGTCCGAACGTTTCCGAGTCCGAAAGTAAGCCCTCGCATGACCGGACAAATAACGAATTAAAGGGATATAATATAGATGTCTATGTTCGAATACGGTTTATAACGGACGGTTTTTGGTGCTTCTTCAGAGTATGTCAGCTAAAGTGATAAATACGTTCTCCATATGGAGAAACTATGCCATCCGAGAGGTATGAAGGCGTTTGTTCGGAAGCGCGTTCATACATGAACTGCGCGTCTTCGGGATACGACCCGAAAAAAGCCGCCGAGATACTGGAAGGATTGTCCTCAAAGGGGATCGGCGAGGCTCAGTACCTGTACTCTCTTTTCCTTTTCACCGGAACTTCCGTGATCAAAGATCGTGCCGCGGCGATGGAGCTTCTTTCTTTGTCGGCGGGCGAGGGTTATGAAAAGGCCGCTTTGCTGAAGAGAGAGATAGATGTCAACGGCGGTGCGGACAAGACGGAACACCTCATATCGCTCAAACTCAGAGGAGAGGAACGTAACACCGATGCCTGCAAGGAGCTTTTTGAAATATATTCAGAAGGCGGGGCCCCGGTGAAAAAGGACCATAGGACAGCGGCAGAATGGTACACAGTATGCGCCGAGGAAGACGATGTCCACGCCCAGAACACCGTGGGCTTCATGTACCTGATGGGGAAGGGCGTGGGGAAGGATAAGGACAAAGCATTATTTTGGCTGAAGAAAGCGGCCGATAACGGCAGCGCGGATGCGATGTACCACATAGGGGAGATGTACGAGGCCGGCCTCTGCTATACGAAGGCTGACATGAAGCAGGCCCTGAATTGGTATCAGCTTGCCGCCGATGCGGGCAGCGCGGATGCCCAATATTGTCTGGCGGCTTTGCATTCCATCCCCAAGACGCGTTCTTACGACCCTATGAAGACCGCCGCTTATCTCGAGAAAGCCGCGGCGCTCGGACACGGCGAAGCGCAGTACCAGCTGGGCATGATGTACGCTTACGGAAAGAATGTCAGAAGGGACGAGGCCAAGGCCGTGAGCCTTCTGGAAGCGTCCTGCGAATCGGGGTTCCAGCAGGCGATGGTGGATTACGCTAACATGAGATACGAGGGCGAGGTGCTGGAGCAGGATCTCAAGACGGCCGCCAAATGGTTCGAGAAAGCTGCCGCGTCCTGCAACGGCTATGCCCAATATGCGCTTGCCTGCATGCATTGGAAGGGAAGCTACTACAAACCGGACGATAAGATGGCCGCCAAGTACTTCACCGACGCAGCGGAGATGGGAGAGGTCAACTCCCAATATTGTCTCGGCTGCTTTTATTATGAAGGAAAGGGCGTGGATAAGAACGAAAAAGAAGCCGCTGTCTGGTTCGGACAGGCTGCCGAACAGGGGCACCCCGGGGCAAAAGCTTTCCTCGGCATGCTGTACATAACGGGCGCAGGAGTGGAGCAGGATATTGCGGAGGGGCTCCGACTCCTTAATGAATCCGCAGATTCAGGATACTTCGAAGGGCAATATTATCTCGGAAAGCTCTACATGGACGGCAAGTACGTGAAGAGGAACATACCGCGGGCAAAAAGATACCTGTCGATGGCAGCCAAACAAGGGGATCCCGATGCTAAGATGCTGCTCGATCGAATAAAAGCCGAGAGGATGCATTAAGATGGCCGAACGGTACGCTTCCGAGAATACGATGATATTCCGGGATGCGGATGCCGGGAACCCATATGCCAGATTGGGGCTTGCATACATGTACCATCACGGCAAGAACATCGATCCCGATGCGGAGCTGGCGGTGAAGTGGTACATAAAGTCATCAGAAGCGGGCTGCCTGAGGGCAAAGTGGGAACTGGCCAAGATATACCGGGATGGGACGCTCGCCGAGAAAGATGATAAGCTGTTCATCCGCTACTTGAAAGCGGCAGCAGAATCCGGATCTCCGGAGGCGAAATTCGAACTCGGATCGGCTTACCTTGCCGGGATACATCTGGAAAGGAACGAGAAGTACGCATTCAGGTGGATACATTCCGCAGCGAATCAGGGAGATCTCATGGCGCAATTCATGACCGGGTACATGTACGGCAAAGGCATCGGCATACCCAGGGATCTTTCGGAGCGGGAGAATTGGTACACAAAGACCGGCCTTGTGGGGAATGGGGAGCTGTTCTACCACATCGGCCTCGGTTTCGAATACGGCCTGAGGAGCATTGATAGGGATCTGTTCGAAGCGGGAAGGTGGTACAAAATGGGGGCGGACATGGGGCATGAGAAGTGTATGATATGCTGGCAGTCCGTACTTTCCGCGCTTGACGGCAATAAGCACGACACCCTCGAAGAGAGGGAAGCGAAGCTCAGGGATACGGGAGTGGAAAGAGAGAGGCTTGCACGTGAATGCGCTCTTCTCACTGCAGACGGATTCCTTGAGAACGGCGACGAGGAGA
>JAKQBQ010000025.1 GCA_029574055.1 Methanobacteriota archaeon | reverse complement strand
CGGCCGGGGGCGCTGTACCGTAGCTCATCGCGTCACCGTATGTTCTTGAATGACAGACGCTGAGCCCCCCTGATCCCCATCCGAACGGGCCTGTCGGTTACGTAGTCCTCCGTATGTATTTCGAGATATCAGGAAATTACAGAGTATCCAAAAGATACATGCTCTGTCCACTATATATTGATTCTATTCCAACTCCTTATTTGCCTGCGCATCCGCGCGCCCGGAACTTAGCGGTTGCTCTTGCCGTCCACCTACGCTCAACCCTGCCCGCAAAGCGCGAAAAACATATCCGGCATCTTCCGCCAGCCCTCCTTCCCGCAGGATCCCCATCAAGCTTTCGATCGCTTCCGTCTTCCTTGCAGACCTTCCTCCTGCGCGTCCGGCTCCCCGCTGCGGGATCTAAGTGGATATATAATCACAATATTGCGCGGCACCCGCCCATAAATAAAATATATTGGAAAAAAGAAGGGAGCCTGCCCCTTCTCTTTCAAAGCATCCTGGTGGCTATCAGCGTGTCCACGATTCCGGGGTCCGTCAGGGTTGTAGTGTCGCCTATCTCCTCTTTCCTGCAACCTTCGGCCACTTTCCTGAGGATGCGCCGCATGATCTTCCCGCTGCGCGTCTTCGGAAGTCCCGGAGCGAAGTGTATCACCTTCGGGGTGGCGATCGGCCCGACCGTTGTGCGCACATGGTCCACCAGCTGCCTCTTCAATTCCTCCGTTCCGTTGAACCCGTCCTTTACGGTAACGTACGCGTATATCGCCTCTCCTTTGATATCGTCGAACATTGGAACGGCGGCGGCCTCCGCTACGGCGGGATGAGAGATAAGAGCGGCCTCTATCTCCGCCGCTCCCAGCCTGTGCCCAGCCACGCTTATGACATCATCTATACGCCCAAGCAGCCAGTAGTCCCCGTCCTCATCCATCCTCGCGTTGTCCCCCGTGAGATAATGCCCGGGGAATGCTGTCCAATAGGTCTCCACGAACTTCTTGTGGTCGTTCCATATCGTTCTCGCAAAGGACGGCGGCGGGCTCTCGATGTAGAGGTTGCCGCTTTCTCCGGGGGCGCATATGTTCTTCTCCTCATCGTAAATCGCAGCCTGTATGCCCAGCAGCGGCTTCATTGCCGATCCGGGCTTCAGATCGAAGGCTCCGGTCATGGGAGCGATCATCGGCCCTCCCGTCTCTGTCTGCCACCACGTATCCGATATTGGGCACCTTCCTCCCCCTATCACGCGGTGGTACCATCTCCAGACATCCGGATCTATAGGTTCGCCGGCGCTTGCCAGCATCTTCAGGGACGAGAGATCGTGCTTCTTCACCCATTCGTCGCCGCTTTGCCTTATGGTCCTGATGGCTGTCGGTGCGGTGTAGAATATATCCACCCCCCACTTCTCAGCCACCTGCCAGTACCTGTCCCTGCCGGGATATGTGGGAACCCCCTCAAACATAAGCGCTGTCGCTCCCAAGGCCAGCGGGCCGTATACAGTGCTGGTGTGCCCGGTTATCCATCCGATGTCGGCGGTACACCAGAATATCTGCCCCGGCCGGTAGTTGAACACGTTCCTGAAGGAAGTGTACGCCCCCAGCAGATAACCGCCGGTGGTGTGCAGCAGCCCCTTCGGCTTCCCCGTGGTGCCGCTTGTATACAATATGAACAGCGGATCCTCGGCATCCATGGGCACCGGGTCGCAGTTGAGAGGAACGGCGGCGACCTCCTCATGCCACCAGACATCCCTCCCTTCTTTCATATCGGTCTCGATGCCGGTGCGCCTGACCACCACCACATGCTCGATGGTGGTCCCCTTCTCGAGGATCTCGTCCACCTTCGCCTTCATGTTGATGGTCTTCCCGGCGTGGTAGTTCCCGTCCGACGTGACTATCACCTTCGGGGTGCAGTCCACCACGCGGTTGTAAAGGGACTCTGCGCCGAAAGCAGCGAAAACAACGCTGTGCACCGCCCCTATCCTCGCGCACGCGAGCATAGTAATAGTTAATTCAGGTATCATAGGCAGGTATACCGAGACCCTGTCTCCCTTCTTCACGCCCATGCTCTTCAGGACGTTGGCGAACCTTTCCACTTCGTAAAGCAGGCGGCCGTAGGTGTATACCCTTACATGATCGTCATTCTCGCCCTGGAAGATAATGGCGGCGACGTTCTTCTTCCCGTTCTTAACATGCCTGTCGAGGCAGTTGTATGAAGCGTTGAGCTTGCCGCCTTTGAACCATGTGAATCTATTCTCCTTCTTATCCCAAGTGAATACCTCCTTCCAATCCTTGGAATACCAATCAAGATTCTCGGCCTGCTCCGCCCAGTACGCTGCAGGATCCCTTATCGATTCTTCGTATAGGGTATTGAACTCCTCTGCGCTCTTTATGAACGCTGTCTCCCTATACTCGTCCGACGGCGGATACTGTCCCTTCGAATTCTCCGGGGCCATTCGTTCTCCCTCTTTCCAAAGAACATCTCCGATGCTCTTACCCTTGAGTACCGTCCACTTAAATAAAACTAACCATGTTTTCTTTGGCGTTTATACGTAAATCGTATATATGTTGCCGTATTGTCGGAATTATCCCATGTCTTTTCCACGACATTCGTAGAAATTGGGCAAAAACGGATGTTTTGTGCTGTACGTCGATTTTATACATCATAATACGGCAATTGTCGAACACTTAGCATTATCGCACTCCCATCCCCGCGGCCCGCCGCGGCGGGCCGCCGGGATGAATGGTCTTTCTCAGAACGAACTCCCGGGATCTGC
>JAKQBQ010000209.1 GCA_029574055.1 Methanobacteriota archaeon | reverse complement strand
CAAGGCACGGTTGAGTGATGATCTTTCGAAAGAGATTTTCCGCGAGATGAAGACCATCTATGAGGGATGACCTCAAACACAGATCATCTTTTTGAATCGTCTCCGAGAACCCACATCGGGGTTTTTTTGCTCCCGCGGTTGACGATCCTCCCTTCACGCGACATCTTGGCTATGAGATTCCTTATCCGCACTTCCTTCTCTGAATGCGTCATTTTCGCCGGAAGCATATCCATGAGAAGGTTGTCGATATCCTTGCGGCTGGCACTTCCTGTCTTTTCTATCAGAGAAATGATGCTTACATCATATGCAGTCTCTCTTACTTCCTCTATGATGTTCATCTTTCCATCCGTGGGCCGCCCCGCCGGAGGGACGGTGCGGATGTTTGGCCACTTTCCCCCGATGAGTCCTTTGTCGGAGAGTTCCTTCGACTGCCCCTCCGATAGCGGCGATCCTTTCTGTACTTTGTCGAGAAGGAAAGCCGTGCGGATATCCATGTCTTTGTTGGCGAACAACGTCATCGAATAATTCTGGTCGAGGATCTTTCCGTGCAGTCGTACACTCACAGATCCGTCACCGACATTGTAATCCGGCAAAGGGAAATAACGATCCTTTTGGACCCTCATCGTCCTTACTATCCCGCCGCCGTACGTTTCGATCATGCCAATGTTCTTCATGGCGGTGGTGAGGAGGCGGTTGCGGTAATAGGGCGGCATGTATCCGCCGCGGAGCAGCGTCTCTGCCGAACCTGGTATGAACTCGCCTCGGTTGATAATATCCACATGTGTTTCCGCCTCTACCAAATTTATGCGCCCCTTCATTGTGTAGTCCTGGTGTGCAATGGCATTGTAGAGGATCTCGCGCAACACGTTCATATCATATCTATCCGCTTCCAGAGTGTTGGTGCTGTTGGGATCTACAGCATAGATGTAGCGGGGATTCCGAACAAGGGCAAGAGCGGATTCCATTCCCAGTATCAAACTGCCTCTGAACACCTCTCCAGACAGCGTCTCGCCGCTGCTGTCCCTCAGTATCCAAGCGACTTCCGGGGCAGGATCGATCATTGATGCTGCCTCGGATGATGCAAACAACACCATTGCTCCATTAGTCAGCGATCCGTCCGATATCAGCCCCAGCTTGAGAAGGAACGTAGTATCATCAGCAACAAGCAGGTCGGCAGCATGCTCTCTGCCGCTGTTCTTTTGCGCAAATATCTTCTTTGCAGCGGTTATGGCGGCTCCGCTGAGGTCGGAGACAGATGCACTCTTACATATCTGCGCCGACCAATCCTCACTCCCACTCTCAATGATCCGCCTCCTCTTCTGATCGCTGAGGTTCGTGATCGAATCTCCTTCCCGCCCGTATGCAGTTCCTCTCCATGCCACCGGAACGCGTCCGGCAGCCGGTATCTGGAACATGACAACGCGGCGACCGTCCGGAAATATCTCATATATGTCAACGAATGTGGAAAAATCGTTGGTTCCGTTCCTTATCTCCATTTTTAGATTCCCAAGGCCTTTTTTGTCGGAACGGTATGTTGTACCGACAGGTACTCCACTCTCATCAACGCCGAACACCAGCCAGCCGCATGGTCTTCTGCGGAGGCTCGCTTCATTGCTTAGAGCGGAGAAATATCTTCCCAGGTCGTCAAAATCGTAGTTGTTCTTTGCTTCTTTGAATTCAACTGTCTCCGACTCCAATTCTTTGCGCAGAGTCTC
>JAKQBQ010000007.1 GCA_029574055.1 Methanobacteriota archaeon | reverse complement strand
CACTCCGGCGTACAACGAGGCTATCAACATGGTCCTTTGGGAGGACCTTGACATCAAAAACACAGAGCTTGTGATCGAGCTGCTGTCCGAAGGCAAGATAAAATTGGAGATGTGCGGCATCTCCCATATAGGCCTGGAAGGGATCGTGCGGTCGAAAGAGCTGATGCAGCCTAGGCGGGCGGACCACTCCATACTGATGGCGCTCAAGAAGAGGCTGGAGGACGAAGTGCTTCACGCATCTTGCCTGAACTGCCTGAACCAATGGAGGGTCAGGGTGGGCGATGCGCCTCAGCGCTTCAAATGTCCCAGATGCGAAGGGAACATGGTCGCCCTCCTAAAAGAATATGAAAGAGAGAGCATCAAAAGCATCAAGATGAAGGAACGCAGCGATCAGAATAAGAAGGATGCCTTGCGGGTCTCGCGCAACGCGAACCTCGTCAATGAGTATGGGAAGAGAGCGGCGGTGGTCCTTGCCGGGAGGGGCATAGGGCCCGACAGCGCGTCGAGGATCCTGAGGAGCATGCATATCGACGAAGACGATTTCCTTCGGGACATAATGGACGCCGAGATCCTCTATGCGAAGAACAAACGCTTCTGGGACTGATCAGATATTGCCGCCCTTGGATGTGAATTCCGGCTTTATTTCCTCTTCCGGAGCATTCGACAACTTGACCTTCCTTGAGGCGTAGAACCCCTTGGATATTATGTACACTTCGGAAGAAGCATCCCTCGATGCCGCCGGAGAGTGTATCTTCACAGATGCGAACCTCGGCTCCAGCTCTTCCATAAGGGAATCCATCATATCCCCCATGAACACTTTCATGACCATCTTCCCGTTCTTTTTCAGGATCCGGTCGCACACCGCAACGGCGTACATGCAAAGGTCCACGGACCTGGCGTGGTCGGTGGAATAATGGCCGCCGACGTTCGGCGCCATGTCCGAAAGGACAACGTCGACCTTGCCTCCAACAACTTCCAACAGCTCCCTCATGGTGCTGTCTTCGGTGATGTCCCCGATGATCGTCGTGACCCCATCCAGCGGCTTGATGTACTTGAGATCGACGCCGACGACCTTCCCTCTGTCCCCGACGCGCCCCTTCGCCACCTGGAGCCACCCGCCGGGCGATGCCCCAAGATCTACCACTGAATCCCCGTCCCTGAAAATGTTGAATCGATCGTCTATCTGCATCAGTTTAAAGGATGCCCTGGATCTGTAGTTGAGCTTCTTCGCAAGCTTGTAATAATGCTCGTGTTTCCTTTCCTGGACCCAATGGTCATGCAGAGCCATCGTAAGGAGGATGATCTTTACTGATATACCACTTTGTGCGAAACTGCGGTATTGAACGCGTACGCCCAAAGTTCACGAACTGCTCCGAACGCACACGCTGCACCGGAAGCACTGCGCAATGTATTATACGCCCATGGACGGATGTACTGAGAATATAGGGGCGGGCGGCGGGAGCATGGCGCTGACGGCCGGCCTGCAGCGAGAGACCGCGGGGGGTATCAGAGGGATATAGAGGATTGACGGTATGGATCCAACGCTGAAGGAACAATTCGAACGATTTGCGGAAGAGGACGTATACGAAGAGATCATCCGCCTGATATAGCAGATCCCGGAAGAGGACCGCGATTACGAGATGATAGGCTGGTACATCCGTTCACTGAACAACTGCGATGAATTGGAACGGGCTATTGAGGTATCCCTGCAGTATGAGGAACAGGGGGCGGACGATGCCAGGTGGCATTATCGGCTCGGTTACTCCTACTTTTACCTGGGCCGCGATGAAGATGCGGAAAAGGCCCTGCTCCGCGGAAAAGAGCTCGCGGGCTCCAATGAGGAGTTAACAGAATGGATCGACGAATTGTTGGGATTCCTGCATCCGCAACAGAACCTTGAGGTGTACACCGAACAGGAAATAGACATCATAGAAAGCCACATCGCCGATTATTTCGGTGAGTTCGAGAACGTTCTTCATGAGACCGAGTCGCCGGACATACATTTGGACATCCTAGTCATCGATCCTACGCCCGGACGGTACCACTACACACTGGTCACAGCAGGCATGGGCGCGCATAGGATGAACATTCCGGAGGAACTGCGGGATAGAAAGGTGGATCGGGCAGAGCTTTTGATCACGCTGCCGCCTGACTGGGACATCTCGAGCAATGATGAGAAGTGGCATTGGCCGATCCGACTGCTGAGGAACCTGGCGCGGATGCCTATCCGGAATGATAACTGGATGGGTTACGGGCACACTGTGTCTTATGAGGGGACTTTCGCGGAGAACACGGAGTTTTGCGGCGTGATGCTGACCCTGCCCTATCTGTTCGGGCCGGAAGCATCCGTGTGCGAGCTGCCGAACGGGGATGAGGTCAATTTCTACCAGATACTGCCTCTGTACGAGAATGAGATGAATTTCAAGATCGAAAGCAGCGCGGCGGTGCTGGAGGAGCTTTTTCCGGATGATTTTGACATGGTGGTGGCCGTCGCACGCAAAAATGTCCTCAGCAGCAAAAAGTGGCATATCCCCGCCCATCACATAGAGGACCTGTTCCACTGGGACGAAGCGGAGGGCTGCTTCGCGACCGACCGCATCATGGTGGACGGCTGCAAAGTTGGCTATATGTACCGCGAGGAACCGGATGGCGATTTCGATTCGGGCTGGAGGTTTACCGCCGGGGACGAGAGCGGCGAATATATGGACAACCCCGACAACAGCGGCATCTACAGCCTGAACGTTGTTGCGAACAACGATCCTGAGATAATCCCCTTCTTGACCTCCCCCTGCGGCTCCTATTTTGCACGGGACGAGAACGGCGTGTTCGTTGGAGAAGTGCCGGAAGCTTGTGAAGATGGAGCGGAAGAGCCGTTGGAAGAACAGCTGAAGAAATGGATCGATGCGGACGAATATGAAAAGATCATCGCCGCGCTTGAATCCTTCCCGAGAGATGAGCTGGATCTGTACAATGCCAATACACTTGCACGAGCGTATTCGAATTCGCAGCGGTATGATGACGCATATGAGCTCCTCCGCGGGCGTCACGAAGAGGGCGAAGACGACATGGCATGGAATTGGCGCATGGGCCTGTGCGAACACATGCTGGGTAAATACAGCGACGCCGTCGAACACTTGAAGCGTGCGATCGAACTCGGCGACGATTATGAGGAAACCGAGGGCTATCTGAGACTGGCGGCGTACTGCATGGAGAACGGCAATTGCTTTGACGATCTGTCTAACATAGAAATGCTGAAGAAGGATTTCATTGCACAGACCTATCGATGCAAGGAACACGAGGGGAACATGTTCTGGAGGATCGAGTTTGCCGGAAGTGCTTTTGTCGCCAACTTCGGGCTGACCAAACCTGATCGTCCGAGGCGCCTCCGAAATGTGGATTATTGCGCCTTTGTCGTCTACCACGGCAAGATCGGGACCGGGGGCGAATATCGGCTCATGGCGTTTGACAGGCCGGATATATGCGAGATCGAAGCCAGGAAATTGGTCGCTTCCAAAATGAAGATAGGTTATGAGCCGTACGCAGAATTCGATCCTGACGGACAGCTCTATATCGATGACGATGTTGCCGGCCCGCATCCGCTTACCTCCCATCCCAATTTCCGGGCGCATTTCGAGCATGAACTTTACTACGACCTCGGCTATTGGGAATCTCCGTTCGGAAATGGCCACGGCGCGGAAGCGCTGTGGCGGCTTCAGAATGAAATGAGAAAGAACAGCAGCGTCGATCTTTACGAATTCTTCCACCGCATGGTGTCGGAACTGTGTGAAGCATATATCCCTCCGGATTCTTTGGATGCGGAAGGCATCAGGGCTGTCCCCACCCTGCCGGACGACGGCACCCTGATGTTCCAGCATATCATTGATAGCGACCGGGTCGTGATCGCTACCGCCCTTGGGCAGATCAAGACCACAGGCGAAACTACGCCATGGCTGAAGGAACTTGCGCTGCGCTCAATGAAGCGGCTGCTCCTGCTCGCCGAAATAGGAGATTATGGGTTCGGCAGCATTACACAGAAGATGATGGGGGACCTGGAGAGCTTCGATGCCGCGATGCCGCAGTGACATTGCGGTTTGAACTGCGAAGCCGTGAAAACTAATAAGAGGATGAGCTTATTATCAGGTGGAGATAAATGTCTAAAGGATGGACCTACTCAAAAGCCGGCGTCAACATAGACGGCAAATCGAAAGCCATAAGCTCTCTTGTGAAAGAACTCAGCTTCAGAAGGGACGGGATAGGTCAGATGGTCCGCATCGACGGGCTTTTCGCGAGCCTGATCGATTTCGGGGACAAGTATCTCACATTGGCAACCGATGGGGTTGGAACGAAACTCCTGATCGCAAAAGAGCTTGGCATATGGGATACTGTTGGTATTGATTGCATCGCAATGAACGTGAACGACACCATCTGCGTCAACTCCGAACCTGTGTCCTTCGTTGACTACATCGCCATAGACAAACCCGACGATAAAGTAACGAAACAGATCGGCATAGGGTTGAGGAAGGGCGCAGAGATGTCCAACATGGAGATAGTCGGGGGAGAGATAGCCATACTTCCTGAGATCGTGAACTGCGTCGACCTTTCCGGAACATGCTTGGGATACGTCGAAAAGGACCGCGCCGTCACCGGAGAAAAATGCAAGGCAGGGGATGTGATCCTCAGTTTAAGATCGTCGGGCATGCACTCCAACGGGTTCACGTTGGCAAGGAAGGTCCTGGAATCATCGAACATATCACTGAAAGACAAAGCCAAGGGACTATCCGGCACGGTCGGGATGGAACTTCTCACTCCCACCGAGATCTACGTCAAACAGGTGCTTGGGATCACAAAAGAACATGATGTGCACGGTCTCGTGAACATAACGGGCGGCGGCCTCAGGAACCTCCTGCGCATGAGGAAGGGGCTTCGGTACGTCATAGACGATCCTGTGTCCCCCGCGCCGATATTCGATCTAATCCAAGAGCTCGGAGATGTTGAGGAAAAGGAGATGTACCAGACGTTCAACATGAGCATGGGGTTCATGATCATCCTGCCGGAAGCGGATGCCTCCGACATCGTTAAAAGATACGGTAATGCGGACATAGTCGGAAGGGTCGAGAAGGGCAACGGCGTTCTTTTCGAACCCGGCAACATCCTTTACGACAAGTACTGATCCAATCTGGCGCTTATGGCCCCGCAGACGGCTCCCAACGCTGTGCATGTCTCGAGCGAGAACCCTCCGCCTGTGATGTCCATGTGGTATTTCGGTATCGCCGCAATGTCCTTTGGGACACCGTGCGGCCCAATGCCGAACACCAGCATAATGCTCTTCCCGCTTTTGACCATGTCCGCCACTTCGCCGGGGCCGACCTTCTTCTTTTCGTCGGGTTTGCTGGTGGTCAGGATCGGTTCTCCGAGCTGCGGCGGGAATCCTTTAGAGGGATAATGGAACCTGCTGAATCTTCCTTTCTCTGCAAGTTCCATAAAGTACTCTCCGTGGCCGCCGATGCTTGTGGTCCCGGCCACCCATTCCGCCATCTCCACCGGCGTCTTTACGTCCTCGGGTATGGGGAACCCGATAAGTGCCAGATTCATATCGAAGGCCATCGCAAGACCTCCCGTCCTGGCGATCACCCTTCTATGCGGCTCTCTGAACTTGTTCGGGTCGTATGAGTTGTAGAGCGCGATGGTGATTCTTCCCGCGGCCGCGTCAATCCCTCCTTATCCTTCTCCTTCCGGCTATGGCATGGGCATCGCCGTCAAGGAATATCTCATAATCCGGATTCTCTGCCTGTATCCTTTGGATCTCCTGCAGGACCTGCGCAAGCGTAAGCTCGCTCGTCCTGATGTCGATGAATATCTTATCGGCTTCCAAGGGAGGTCCTCCAAAGCGTTGATCGCATATGCTGTATCGGGATCATATCAAAAGAATGTATGGTGCCGTGAGCCGGGCTCGAACCAGCGACATCGTGATCTTCAGTCACGCACTCTCCCAACTGAGTTACCACGGCGTAATTCCCCCTATTGCTGGTTTTCTATTATAAAGTTTCCTGGTAGAGCTCATTCCCTCGGCATCTTCCCCTTTGGCACTATCTCTTCGCTGCGGGCGGTATCGATCCCGGGCTTTTTGAGCTTCAGGCAGCTGACCTCTTCCTCGACCTTGTTCATCTCGGAGATCTTGGACCTTATGATCCACCCTGCGACCGCGCAGCCGATGAACATTGCGCAGCCGACTGCGGCGACGGCCGTGTCGATCATTTTCCCATCCGTATATGATAGAAAAGCGGCGGCAGCGGATATCGCCGCTGCCGCGCAACATGCTGCGACCGCAATGAGCCAGGTGTTCTCAGGAGGGATCTTCATTCTTCTTCCTCGTCCGGGATTATAGACTGGACGGCGGTTATCTTGTCCCCGTCCCGGAGATCCATTATGCGCACGCCTTTGGCGTTGCGGCCGGTCTCCCTGATCTCGTCAACCTTCATGCGTATCATCTTGCCATAGGTGCTTGTAACCATCAGCTGGTCATGGTTGGCCACTTTCCTGACGGATATCACTTTGCCGTTCCTTTCATCGGTCTTTATCGTTATCACGCCTTTGGCGCCGCGGTTGGTGTGCCTGTAGTCGTTCACGTCGGATATCTTGCCGTAGCCGTTCTCGGTGACCGTC
>JAKQBQ010000208.1 GCA_029574055.1 Methanobacteriota archaeon | reverse complement strand
TTGCCTGCCTCCTTTTAATGCTGGATGCCAACCTTGATCTTCCGATCCTTTTCATCGACACCGGGCTGGAGCTCACCGAGACGGTGGAGCATGTGCATGAAGTGGCGGAACGCCACGGCTTTACGCTGATAGAGGAAAAGGCTCCCACGGACGCGTTCTTCGGGAACCTCCCATTCTTCGGCCCGCCGGCAAAGGACTTCAGGTGGTGCTGCAAGACGAACAAGCTTGGCCCTACGGTATCGGCCATTAACAAGAACTTCCCGAACGGGGTGCTGTCTTTCATCGGACAGCGAAAATATGAATCCGAGGCAAGGAACGCTAAGCCGAGGGTATGGAAGAACCCATGGACGCCCGGACAGATCGGAGCATCACCGATACAGAATTGGAGCGCGATGCATGTTTGGCTGTACATTTTCTCAAAGAAGGAGCCGTTCAATATCTGGTACACAAAAGGATTGGACAGGATAGGATGTTTCCTTTGTCCCGCATCGGATCTTTCAGAGCATGACATAATATCAAAGGATAGCGATAGGTCCCCCCGTTGGCTGAATTTCCTGGATGAGTATGCGGAGACCAACGGGCTCCCTCCGGAATGGAAGGAATTCGGCCTGTGGAGGTGGAAGGACGCACCGCAATCCATACGAGAGGAGGTAAGAAAAGTGACAGGAAAGGATGTCCCGGAACTCACAAAAAGAAAACCGGGGTCTGACAAAGAGCCGATAACGATGAAGGTCCAGGAGGGGTATTCCCCATGCACGATGGGTTACAGCGTCGAAGCGGCGCTGTCGAGGCCGATCGACCTGAAGAAGCTGAAGCCGTTCACCCATGCGTTGGGATGGTATGTGGAATTGGATGAGGAGAATGATACTCTAATGGTGGACAATCTCACATTCTACGGTGCAGGCGTCATGATCTCCAAGGCCTATGTGGAAAGGGATGCGAGGGCGCGCATAGACGAAGCCTTCCAACTGGTGGTGAGGGCGGAGCAATGCATAGGGTGCGGCCTCTGCGCGGCAAGGTGCACCCCGAAGGCCCTGTACATGAAGGACGGGAAGGTAGAGATCAACGAAGACGAATGCATTTTCTGCAAAGACTGCTTCGGCCCATGCCCCGCGGTGAAGTTCGGTTCCGACGCGGCAGACAGCGTAGATCTGGTCTGAAACACAGTAATGCCATCATAATTTTGGGTGCAACACGCACCATCCTTTTGTCAAAAAAACTAAATCGTATCTTACTAAATCGTAAGTTAGTAAATTAGATGTTACGGCAGCAATGAATTTCCTCTGAAGGGATTATTAACTCCTATTCTATTCCCAATTGCATCATGGATATGAAGATAGACCCCGGCGACCTCGCCGCAGTAATGGAGCGGGATCCTGCAATAATCGACGAAGAAGATGCTGTAAAGTACCACACCGGGCTTCACGCAGTGTCGATGTACAGGGAAAGCCACAGGCTGTGGAAAGAAGGCAGACTCAAGGATGCCAGGAAGATCAACTACGAAGCCCACCAGCTTACGGGCTGCGACATCCATCCCGCCGCTGTCATAGGAAAAAGGTTCTTCATCGACCACGCCACAGGTGTGGTCATAGGTGAGACCGCTGTCATTGGGGACGATGTCACCATTTACCAAGGCGTCACTTTGGGAGGGGTCTCCTTCGAGAAAGGCAAAAGGCACCCCACAGTCGGGGACAGGGTGGTCGTCGGCGCCAACGCCACCGTTCTTGGCAACATCACCATAGGAAGCGATGTGAGGATCGGCGCAGGATCGGTCGTTGTGAAGGACGTACCCGATAACAGCACAGTGGTGGGCGTCCCCGGCCAGATAATAGAAAGGGACGGCATCAAGATAGATAAGAAGAAGATGCTGCAGCACGACGATATGCCGGATTGCTTCAGAGAAGAGATCTCCAAGCTTTGGGAAGAGATCGAAAAGCTCAATTCTGTGATAAAAGACATCAGAAAAGGATAAAAGGCCGAGGGATGTACGTCGTGATAAGATGTCCCTGACGATCTACAACAACCTCACTAAGAAGAAAGAGGAGTTCATCCCAATCGAGCATGGGAAGGTCAAGATCTACGTATGCGGCGTGACTGTGTACGACGACATACACATGGGCCATGCCAGAAGCATGATCGTGTTCGATACCCTGGTAAGGCACCTGAGGCATCTGGGATATGATGTTACTCACGTGACCAACTTCACCGATGTCGATGACAAGATAATCGACAAGGCCAACAAAGAGGGCGTGGATCCGCTTGAACTTTCTGCAGGATACATCGACAGGTATTTTGAGGACGCGGACCGCCTCGGCGTGAAGAGGGCGGACATGTACCCAAAGGCAAGCGAGAGCATGGATGCCATCATCGAGATGATCGGGGAGATAGTTGCCAACGGTTCAGCATACCCCACCAAGGACGGCAGCGTTTACTTTGAAGTGAGGAAGGTCAAGGATTACGGAAAACTGTCAAACCAAAAGCTTGAGAGTATGGAGTCTTCGGGGAGAGTTGCTCTCGACGAACAGAAAAAGGACCCCATGGACTTTGCCGTATGGAAAGGCGCAAAGCCCGGGGAGTGCTCATGGGACTCGCCATGGGGCAAAGGGCGGCCCGGCTGGCACATAGAATGCTCTGCCATGATCAGGAGCCTCCTCGGAGATAAGATAGACATCCACGGAGGGGGCAGCGATCTCATCTTCCCGCATCACGAGAACGAGATAATACAGACAGAATCCGTCACCCACGGCATGCTTGCCAACTATTGGATGCATAACGGCATGCTTCAAGTGAAAGATGAGAAGATGTCTAAATCGCTGAACAATTTCTTCAGGGTACGCGATGTGCTGGAGAAATTCGACGGCAGCACCACAAGATTCTATTTCCTGAACACCCACTACAGCAGCCCATTGACCTATGGGGAGGAGATGTTGGTCGAGGCGAGGTCCGCTTTGAAGAGGCTCAGGAACAATTACGCAGAACTTTCAAGCTACAGCAAGAACGGGCCCGACCCGGACGATGATGTGTGCGATATCATCGAGGGCACGAGGTACAGGTTCTTCGAGGCGATGAATGACGATTTCAACACAAGCGCCGCGATGGAGGAGCTGTTCCAGCTGGCACACTCCACCAACAAGATGATGGCAGACAAGTCGTTATCGAAAAAGTCTGCGGGAAAGATACTTAAGATGATAGACGAGTTCAATACTATACTGGGGATACTCCCGGAAGAGGATGACATGAAGGACGATGGAACCACAGACGCTGTGATGGAAGTTCTTATCGAACTCCGTAAAGAGCTCAGAGCAAGGAAGCAGTATGACCTTGCAGACATGATAAGAGAAAAGCTGGCGGTTGCAGGGATCACCTTAGAGGACACTGCGGACGGCATGAAATGGAAGAGGATCTGAACGTAAGGAAGAAGGCCGAACTGACCCTCGGAGGGGGCATCAGGCTTCCGGAAGGCTTCGTGTTCCCTTATAGGGTATCGGTATCCACAGCAGGACCCGGGGCGGGTTCCGCATCAGCAGTGTTCTCCTTCGGCGGACACAGGGTGAAGAAGAGCATTTCATACGATGAGGGGGAGTTCGACCTCGTCGAGGAGAACGGAAAACTCGCTCTGAAAAAGGACGGGACGGCATTCCTTGATGAAGTGAGGATCGAACCGATCGTTTTCCATAGTCCGGAGCAGGCGTTCTTCAACCTCGACCAAAGGTGCAGATACCGCTGTGCGTTCTGCGTCTCGCCGAAGTTGGACAAGGATCTCGACAAAGGGCTCACCGATGAGGATATGGTGATGATGACCAAGAAAGCCATAGGTGAACAGAAGGTGGTGTCCGTTTCTCTTACAAGCGGTGTTTTCGGCAGCGTCGACAGGACTGTGGAGAGGTTCGTGTCATGCGTATCCAAGCTCAGGAAGGAGTTCCCCGACATGCCGATCGGCGTTGAGCCGTATGTCTCAAAAAAAGAGCACGTCAAGGCGCTCAAGGATGCCGGAGCGACCGAGATCAAACTCAATATCCAATCACCCAGCAAAGCCATTTTTAAGAAGGTGTGCCCGGATCTGGATCAGGATAACGTCATTGAGATGCTGATATATTCCGTTGAAGTGTTCGGGAAGGGAAAGGTAACGTCCAACATGATATTCGGAATGGGTGAGACCGATGAGGAGATGGAGGATATGTCAGAGTTCCTTTGTTCGAAGGGCATCATACCTACATTCAGGGCTCTTCGGGTGAATCCTTCGAACCGCAGCGCGCTTCTGTCGGCGATAGGGGAACAGCCGCCGGCGGATCCGGATCGTGTGGTCAGGCTTGCCAAGATGCTGAAGGAAAAGCTCGCGGCACACGGTCTTGACACAAGGAGCTGCCGCACCATGTGCATCGAGTGCGGTTGCTGCGACATCGTACCTTTCAGAGATCTTTGAGCTTTTTCTCAAGGGATGAGCGGAGCTCGCATGCTTTGCATTCTTTTCCAAGCGTAGGTTCGCCGCAGGAGCACATATGCAGGCCGGATTGCGGAAAATGGTCTGTAAGGATAGGCTTCAGAGTGTCGTATGAAGCAAGGATGCTGAACTTTGAACCGGGTGACCGATCCTCTAACTGATCCACAAGGTCCCTGTACTGGTTCCTCAGCGCCTCCATATAGTACGGGCACTCGCCGTCCCAGTACGGTATGCCGGAAACCATCGCATAAAGAAGGGATTCTTTCTCCGGTATCATCCTCAGAGGATGGAATCTGGGTATAAGCCCCGGCTGTATCTTTGTGTGAGGCCCGAGCCTCGCCAGGCGCTCCACATCACCTCTTACAAAATTCATCATTATAGACTGCGCCATGTCGTCGAGGTTGTGCCCGGTGGCAAGATATTTGGCTCCTGCTTCACGGGCCTGGTCGTTCATCAATTTTCTTCTGAAGACGCCGCAGTACGTACACGGGCTGTTCTCTCCCGAAACGGAAGCGATCCTGTCCATTTCCATGCCCATTTCCGAGAACGATCTGATGTATGAGGTTATGCCGTGTTCTTTGCAGAAACTCCTCACAATATCCAAGCTTGGAGGCCGGTAGCCTTCGATCCCCTCGTCGATGGATATTGCGCAAAGCGTGACATCCTTCCTTTCTCCGAACACCTCATCCAAGATATGGAGGGTCACCATGCTGTCCTTCCCTCCGGACACCGCGACGGCGATCGTGTCGCCCGAACGGACGTTGATCTGTTTGCGTATCTCCTTCTTGACCCTTTTCTCTACGTATGTTTTGAAATGCTCTTCGCAAAGGTGGGATCCGTTGTACCTAATCAGGGTGACGGCTTCGCCGGAACAAAGATCGCATCTCATCGTATCAGAACTCGAGGTCGTCGTTGGAGGTCGGCATCTCCAGCATATATTCCAATTTCTTGGCCAGCTCTTTCGGCGGGATATCCGGTATCGAGATGTATGTTACCCTCCCTCCCTCCGACTCGCTTTTCACCATGGTGTCCAAAAGGTTCATTTTCTCCATTTCCTGAACGTAAGACCAGAATTGCGTGTGCTTCCTTGCCGGCTGCCCGTACTCTTCGCACACGACCGCATAGGTCTTCTCGGCATGTGTGATGCTCACATAGGGCCTGTTTTTTATGGCGCGGGCTATAGCCAGCAGAGCCAATTTCTTCTTTAGGTCCAGGAGCTCGAGCTTGCTTTCGGACACGTTGCTGTAGATCATGGCGTTCGCGGAGCGGATATCATCTGCGGTCAGCCTGCCGTCCGATCTTTCCTCTGCGATGGAGGCGGCTTTCTCAAGCATCTCGATCACAAGGCGGGCGTCTCCGTACCCCTTTCCGATGTCTGCCAAAAGGTCGGCCACATCATCGTCCATGACATTGGGCATGAGAGCCTCTTCAGACCTTGCCTTCACTATGTCCTTGAGTTCATCTTTTTTGTATCTTTCGAATCTGACTACATTCGCGCGTTTGAAGCTGGACAAGGATGCGGTGTCAAGCATCTCTATGATCGGCTCCTGAGAGATCATTATCAGGGAGACGGAGGAACCGCTGCGCATCTCGTCGCTGATCCTCGACAGCTGGTACACCAGATCTTTGTTGATCCCCTTCAGGAGCATGTCCACTTCGTCCAGGACGATGACGAACGGCCTTGACCCCCCTTCGATGTGCTTTTTAAGGGAGCTCAGCATCTCTTCCGCAGAGAACCCTCTTTCCGGGAATCCGGGGTCGAAGCTGCGGAGCATCTGCAGGACAACTCCGTATTCGGTATTCTTTATCCTGCAGTTGATGAAGAAGTGGGTCATGGGTTTGTTGATGGCGCCGCAATATTTCAGCAGGTCTTCGCAGAATCTTTTTGCGGTTGCGGTCTTCCCAGTTCCCACACTTCCGGTCAGGAACGCCGAGCAAGGAAGGCCGTCTGTCACCATCGGCCTGAAAAGC
>JAKQBQ010000003.1 GCA_029574055.1 Methanobacteriota archaeon | reverse complement strand
GATCCTCCGCAGACCTTACTCAGAACATAAGGCAGAGCATCCAGGTAGAGGAGATCACCACATACGGAAAGGACAAATGCCCCGCCGGACCCGGGATAAAAGACTCGGAATCCCTGATAATAGTCGAGGGGAGATCGGATGTCCTCAACCTCCTGAAAGCGGGCATCAAGAACGCTATCGCGGTCGAAGGGACCAACATCCCCAAGACGGTGCAGGACCTTTCGAAAGAGAAGGTCACCACCGCTTTCGTGGACGGGGACAGGGGAGGAGAACTGATCCTCAGGGAGCTCTTCCAGACGGCGGAGATCGACTTCGTGGCCCGTGCGCCCCGCGCGCATGAGGTGGAGGAGCTTTCTTCCAAGCAGATCGTGAAATGCCTGCGCAACAAGGTCCCCGGCGACCAGTACATGGAAATGAACGGGCTTGTGTCCGAAGAGAAGGGACTTTCCTCCGATGATGAGGAGAGGCCGGTAAAAGAGCGCATCGATTCGGGCAGAGAACGCAACGGCGACAGGAACAGAAGGGACCGCAACGAAAAAAGCACCCCGAAACGCGACCACGACGACCAGGAGAACGGGAGGAAGGGGCGCGAGAGGTTCAACAGCAACAATGTCGAGAAGTTCAGGAAGAAGCCTGAAGACACAGAAAAGGAAGCGCCTGCCGACGATGCTGACGGAGAAGAGCAGGACGAGCACAAGGAAGAGAAGCCCAAAAGGGCCCGCACCCCGAGAGCTCAGGACAACGACGAAAGGAAACCGGCCGCGAGGTCTCTGCGCGGAAAGAAGGACAGGAACACGAAGATCCTATCCCCCGAGCAGGAAGCATTCAGGGACATGCTTTTGGACATGTCCTCAACGCACAACGCAAAGCTCCTTGCCGAGGACAACTCCGTTGTAAGGGAGATCGCGGTGAAGAACCTTGTCAACTCCCTCAAAGAGGACTCCGAAGGAGTGGCGGGGATAGTGTTCGACGGCGTCATATCCCAAAGGATACTGGATGTCTCCATCGAAAGAGGCATCAAGACCATCGTCGGAACCCGTAAGGGCAACATCACCAAGATGCCCGCCGAGATGACGATCCTCACGAAGGAAGACCTTTACTGAAGGTGGAAACCGTGAACAAGATAGCCGCCGAATCATGGGAGGACGTGAAGGGAATGAAGAGCACGGGGGATATACTCCTCCCCTCGGACCCCCTTGACCGCGTGCTCGGACAGGAGGAGGCCATCTATCTTGCGAAAATAGCCGCGACCCAACGCAGGCACCTTTTACTTGTGGGGCCTCCCGGCACAGGGAAGTCCATGATAGCCCGCGCCATTTCGATGAGCCTTCCGAAGCCCAGGCAGGAGGTCAGGATCGTCAAGAACCCCGAGAACCCCGAGAGGCCGTTCCTGGAGATACTCGACGAGGATCAGGTCAACGATGAGGACAGCGTACGCGCGGAATCCGTAGGGAAGATGCTGGAGCCCGAGAAAGCGCCCAGGAACGTCGCCGAGAGGCTCGGATACCTGTGCAAGAACTGCGGCAAATACTCTCTCCCCGCGGACGCCTCCTGTCCCTTCTGCAATAAAAGCAAGATGGAAACGGGAGGAGACTCCAACCCGTTCGGCGATCTGCTCACGGGGATGCTGGAAGCGGCGATGCCCCAGGGAGTGATCCCGGGAAGGGAAAGGGTCCACACGACCAGGGTCCTCCCGGACGGGACGGAGGAGACCGTGATCTTCGAGCGCAGCGGAGAATACATCAGGATGCTGGACGGCAAAGCCCTCGAAAAGAGGAACCAGCTGAACAAGAGGTCCAACCAGAAAGTGCTGGTGAAACTGAAAAGGAACCCCTTCGTCCTCGCCACCGGCGCCTCCGAGACAGAGCTGCTCGGAGATGTCAGGCACGACCCGTACGGAGGCCACGACAAGCTCGGCACACCGGCATACGAAAGGGTCACCGCGGGATCTATCCACGAGGCCCACGAAGGCGTGCTTTTTATCGATGAGATATCCCACATCGGGAACCTGCAGAGGTACATCCTTACGGCGATGCAGGAGAAGAAATTCCCCATACTGGGACACAACCCCCAGTCCGCAGGCGCGAGCGTGAAGGTGGAGGATGTTCCGTGCGACTTCATATTGGTGGCCGCATGCAACATACAGGATCTCGACAGCATCCTCTCCCCCCTCAGATCGAGGATCATAGGAGGAGGATACGAGGTCCTTGTGGACACCGTCATGCCGGACAACTCCCGCAACCGCGCCAAATACGCTCAGTTCGTTGCACAAGAAGTGCTCATGGACGGCCGCATACCCCACGCAACGGTCGATGCCGTTGAGGCCATCATCGCCGAGGGGAAGCTGCGCGCAAAGTCGGACAACCAGCCTAAAGGCCTTACTCTGAGGCTCAGGGAGCTCGGCGGCCTTATCCGGGCAGCAGGGGACATTGCAGTGATGGAGAAAGCGCCCCTGATAACCGCCGACCTGATAAAGGAGGCAAGGAAGAGGTCCAGATCCGTAGAGGATCAGATCAAGGAAAGGTACGGCTCGTACATGAAGGGCATGTCGAAAGACGTCTCCGACTCGCAGAAGGAAAAATCGCAGTATTATTTCGAGAATGAACATCTCGACGATCAAATGTTCAACTGATCGAACGGATCATTTATTAGCTCACATCTATCTCATTAATCGTTCATTATTAGCTCACATCTAGCTCATTAATCGTTCATTAATCGTTCATTAATCGTTCATTACTGTATCATCATAGTCCAAAGAATCATCTATAATATTTCTACTAAACTTGCTGTGCCAGCGTGAACGATCAATACTTCCGGCAACAAAAAATTACAGGCTCATTAATCGTTCATTAATCGTTCATTAATCGTTCATTAATCGTTCATTAATCGTTCATTAATCGTTCATTAAGATTTTTGAAACAGTTGCGGGAGATCACTTTGTTTTTACAACCCATTTGCCGCTTTTTTTGCTCCCGGTTCTTTCTATGAGTCCCATTTCTGTTAACTTTGTTGTTGCCCTTCTTAGTGTCATCACAGAAACATTGAGTAACTCAGCCATCTCGATTTGGGTGTTCACATCGCCTCCAGCGATTAGGTTATACACATCAAGCTCTACCGCAGTAAGTTCATCCAAAGCGTCCGCTTTCTCCGGAATGCCCTTTACGGGCTCCTTCGGCGCGAGCCTGAATACTATCTCAACGTTACCTTTTGTGATGTTATATTCGGGGTCTGGGAGGTTCATTGCTCTGCATTCATCGCGCATCATTTCGATGCCCGACCCCCACCTCTCCACATATCCCATGTCGTAGAAGACGTGAGCGATCGACGGATTCAAAGGAACGGAACTGTGTTTATTGAACAGGTTCTTTTTTGTCCAGCCGTGCGGGAGCCTCCCCGGATTAGATATCTCTATCCTATCCGGGTAGACGCGTACGTACGTCAATCCCACACCCCAATAATTGCGGTGGATGATCGCGTTCATTACCGCCTCTCTGAGCGCCTTCTCTGGATAGGGGTATTTGGTCACCCTCATCAATCCCACAATGTCATCGACGCCGCGGAGGTACTTGTTCAGAAGCAAATCCATTACTCGGTCCGGCATAAAGACCAGAGGGCAGTCTACCTCGTCGTGCCTAAGAAGGCGGCCGCTCTCGCTCAGATCGCCGATCTTCACGCTTGCGGGGGTATACGCTTTTGCCGGGTTTTCCAAAAACAGTATCGCTGCGGAGTTTCGTAATCCTTCGTCGTCCATCAGTTCATAGTTCCTCAGCAGCGTTTCAGTGCTGCTTTCCGCCGCCATCGGACTCATGCGCATGGAGGACAGACCTTTCTTCACAAAGAATTTGATCGCTTCTTGTGAAAGCCTTTCGATCTTGACGTTCTTCGCATGCATGTCTGTCCAATATAACGGCGCTTCTTCCATGATCCATGATTTGAGTTCCTCGCCGGTAACTCTGTGAGTGGTGCTGCCGGATCTTTTGTAGAAAATGCCGTCCATGTCTATCCTGCGGTCTTCCCTTTTAACGGTTATCGTTATGCAGACCTTGCCGCCCTTATCGACGATCTTGACCGACGGCATTATCCCGATCTTGTTTTTTATTGTGTCAGAGATCACCTTCAGAAGTTTTTGCGGGTCCCGTACACCGACGACGTCTCCGTTGTCTTTCACACCGATGGTCATAACACCGCCGTCGGTGTTGGCAAAAGCGCAAATGGTCTTGAGACATTCCTTGTCCCAGCTCTCTTTCCACTCCTTGGTCTGCGATTCCATGGTGCACCCTCTGCTCTACAATGTTTTCCACATTGAAATAGGTTTTTGACATCAGACAGCGTACTGCGCTGAATATACCTTACTGCAGAAAGAGTCAGCATTTTTGGAGGCGAATGATCGTATTTCATTAGCAGATGATGAACCTCCGTTACAGGGTCGACGGACGCGGCAATATCGATGCGAACATTTTTCAAACCCTGCAACCGATACTCCGTTATGACAGTCAGACCTGTGAACAAACTTGTCAGGGACAAGATACCCAGCATAATAATGGAGAACGGGGAGATGCCCAGCTTCAGGATATTGGATGACGACGAATTCCTTAAAGCGCTGAACGACAAGCTTCTGGAAGAGGTCGCCGAATACCAAGAGTCCGGAAGCCTCGACGAGCTGGCAGATATCCTCCAGGTCATCTGCTCCATATCCGAGATCATCGGCGGCGGACAGAGGGAGCTTGAGTACCTAAGGGATGAAAAGGCCTGCGAACGCGGCACTTTCAGGACAAGGATGTTCCTTGAATCGATCGATGATATGAAGAGATCATGAGTTCCCGTGTACGCTGCGTATCATCCTGACCGCATTGCCGCCGTTGTTGTAAAAGCCGCCTAAATGCTCTACAA
>JAKQBQ010000182.1 GCA_029574055.1 Methanobacteriota archaeon | reverse complement strand
TAGTCGTCGGCGCCCTGATCCAGTCCGAGCACGCGGTCGTCTACGCCGGTGCGGGCGGTGAGCATCAGTATGCCTGCCGTGGATCCGGAGCCGCGAATGCGGCGGCAGACTTCTATGCCGTCGATCTTCGGCAGGTTGAGGTCCAGCACCACAAGGTCGTATTCGTTGATCTCGAACAGGTCCAGGGCTACCTCTCCGTCGAGGGCTATATCTGCGGCGTAGCCCTGTTTGCAAAGACCGGCGGCGATGGCCTCGGCCAAGTCTTTTTCATCTTCTACAACAAGTATGCGCATGGCATCAGTATATCACCCTTGAGGTAAAGGAAAAGTAAAGGTCAATTTAGCATCGACTTGAAAAAGATGCCTGAAAAACTGTTGACAACAAGAAAGACCTATGCTATTATTTTCATTTGCGGATGAATGCCTCAAAGCTTTTTTTAGTTCCTCTTATATTGTAACTTCCGTTTGTCTATTTCCGGAACAATTTTGCCATTTTTAGGGGGTTGTATGAGTGCTACATTGCCGGTGTCTTGGGGTGCAGAACCTCGGAAGTCCTTCTCAAGGATAGCCCATGTCCTTGAGGTGCCCCATTTAATACAGGTACAGCTTAACTCTTATCGTAGGTTCTGTGATGAGAGGCCCTACGCGCTGAACCGCGAGGAGAAAGGGGGCCTCAGGGCCCTGTTCGATGAGGTTTCCCCGATCCAGGATTTCACCGGATCGCGGTTCGAGTTGCGCTTTCTGAGCTATGGCTTCGGTGATAAGAGCGGCGTCCAGATGCCGCTGTTTAAGGATGACGACTCGTTTTGGGATTATATGTGGAATGCCGTTCCCGAGAAGCGCTCGGAGCGCGAGTGCCGGGAACGTGATGTCACCTTCTCGGCTCCTCTGTATGTCAAGGTGCAATTGGTGATCAAGGACACGGGCGAGATAAAGGAACAGGATATCTTCATGGGCGATTTCCCTTTGATGACCTCGAAGGGAACCTTTGTCATAAACGGTGCGGAGAGGGTGGTCGTCAGCCAGCTTATCCGCTCGCCCGGCGTTTATTTCACGCTCGAGCAGGATGTGGCCACCGGCCGTCATCTATGCTTCGGCAAGCTCATACCGGAGCGCGGCGCTTGGCTGGAATTTGAGACCAGCAGCAAGGATGTGATCTCCGTCAAAGTGGACGGCAAGCGCAAGATCCCTGTAACGACCATGCTGCGCGCGGTGGGCTACGGCAGCGATGAAGAGCTATACTCGCTTTTCGAGGGCGTCGAGGAGGGCCAACGCTATATCCAGGCCACTATAGAGCGCGATGCGCTGGTGAGGAATAAAGAGACGGCGTTGATAGAGTTCTACCGCCGCTTGCGCCCCGGGGATCCGCCGTCGCTGGAGAATGCGCAGACACTTATTGAGAACCTGCTGTTCAATCCCAGACGCTATAACATGGGCAGGGTAGGCCGTTATAAGGTCAACAAGAGGCTGGGGCTCGATATACCGCGCCATCATCAGGTGGCCACCGGCGAGGACCTGGTGGAGATAGTGCGGCGCATCATTATGGTGAACACCGGTGCCGATACTCCCGACGATATCGACCATCTGGGCAACAGGC
>JAKQBQ010000173.1 GCA_029574055.1 Methanobacteriota archaeon | reverse complement strand
CTATCTCGATCTCCTCGAGCGACAGATGTCTGGTTATCTCGTATACCATGAGGCCCGCCACTTCCTGGACAAGCTCCCTGAAATCCTTTGAGGACGTGTTTTTGTCCCTCATCAGTCCGAGCTTGTGCCTCACAAGCGGGTGTTCGATCACTACGGTCCTTCCCCCCGCGGTGTTCGCCGAGCATGCGGCGTTCACTGCCTCGGAAGAATGTTTCCTTTCGAATTCCCTTATTTTCTCAACACGGATCGCATGTCTTCCGCCCTCGAACTCCTCACACAGCCACGTGTCGACGATCTCTTTTGCCAGTCCCGAACCTGTGACCCTGCTTCCGATGACGAGAACGTTCGCATCGTTGTGTCTGCGGCTCAGTGCGGCGGTAAAGTGGTCGTGGCACAGCGCGGCCCTGATGCCTGCTACCTTGTTCGCCGTGATGCTCATCCCGATGCCGGTACCGCAGAAAAGTATCCCGCGGTCGGCCTTGTGGTTTGCGACAGCCTCGGCAGCCCTGAATCCGCAGTCGGGATAGTCCACGCTCAGATCTCCCGAGGAGGTCCCGCAGTCTGTTACCTCATGCCCTGCGCAAAGAAGGTGCTGTTTTATCTCTTCCTTAAGTCCGTATCCCGCATGGTCAGCTCCAAGTGCTATTTTCATTTATGATCCTCCCGCGAATAAGGTTTGGTGTAAATTATGCCGCATCAAAAGGGCATTATTTGATGATCTGTGAGATCATCTCGCTAGCCAGGGTGTATGGATCGGTCTTTCTTGCTGCAAGATCTTCAAGCACACCGGCATCTTTGCGCTTTTTCCACACTTTTTCCGTCAATGCGGAGATCTCGCCCCTCAATATGGCCTCGACCTCCATCTCAAGCTGCAGGAAACGTCTCCTTTTGCCCTCATCCGTAGTCTTGAGGTAGTTCCAGTGGTCATGGAGTATCTTTCTGACCTCATCCACCCCGGTATTGTTCTGGGATGAAACGAGGGTCACCGGGGGCACCCAGTCCCTCTCCTTCAGCATCTTGAGCATGACCTGGACGTCTGCGGCGACTTTGTCCGCTCCTTCCCTGTCTGCCTTGTTCACGACAAAGGTATCGGCGATCTCCATTATACCTGCCTTCATTATCTGTACGTCGTCTCCCATTCCGGGGACGAGGACCAGGACGACCGTGTCTGCGATCTTGATGATATCGACCTCCGACTGCCCCACTCCGACAGTCTCTATAAGGACGACATCGAAGCCGCAGGCGTCGAGTATGAGAGAGGCTTCGTGCGTGGACCTGCTCACTCCGCCGAGATGTCCTCTGGATCCCATGCTCCTTATGAAGACGTTTTCATTGAGCGCGTGTCCCTGCATCCTGAGCCTGTCGCCAAGTATCGCTCCCCCGGTAAATGGGCTTGAGGGGTCGATCGCGATCACGCCGACCCTTAGGCCTTCAGCCTGGAACTGTTCGATAAGCCTGTCTACAAAGGTGCTCTTGCCTGCGCCGGGACTGCCTGTTATCCCTATGATCATAGCCTTTCCCGTGCGAGGATATACCTTTTTCATTATCTCTTTCGCCGACGGGCTGTCAGCCTCGACAAGACTTATCAGGCGGCCTATCGATCTCGGGTCACCGTTGAACGCGTTATTCAGAAGCTTCTCCATAAATCAACTCTCCTAACTGTTTATTAAAACCGTACCGTTTTCTTCATCGTCATGTCCGCCGGGTTGTCCGGATAAATATCTTACTTGAAGAGGATGTTTATACCGGCGAAACAGTAAAATCCCAGACCGATCGACCCCGCAAAGAGAAAACCGAGAAGCACCCTGAGGTAGAGAACGAAAATGGGACTTCCGGGCCATTTGCCGGACTGGATATTGACCACCATCCGGGCGACGATAAGTGATGCCCCAAAAAGAGCAAGCGCCACCAGTGCCTGGAGGTTGACAGGTGGTATGTTTCTGAAAAATTCCATCAAATCAAATACATCCTTTCGGTCAGGGATAATTCTGCAAAAAAATAGAGAGGATTATCTCCTCTCTAGATAATAACTCTTATCGGCCCGAATGTCATTTGTTATTTCATCATATTGCCGAGAGGATCGAACCGCCTGAGTTCTTTTCCTCGTGTATCTGTCTCAGGACAGCGACGCATACTTCGAGCGCCCTCTTGCCGTCCTTTATGCCCACCATAGGCTGCCGTCCCTCTCTGACGCAGGATACGAAGTGTTGGAGCTCCATCTTGAGCGGCTCGGTCTTTGGAAATACGGGATGTTCCATGACCTCCACAAGGTTTCCGCCGCTCTGGCG
>JAKQBQ010000166.1 GCA_029574055.1 Methanobacteriota archaeon | reverse complement strand
TAATTAAACCACTTTAGTGGTTTAATATATATTATTAAAACAAAAAGTTTGCGGCAATCCCGAAAGAAAGGTCCACGCCGATCGAAAAGGAATACCGCAAATTGTCTCAATTTTCCTTCAAAAAATTACCGAACACAGTTGACGGACGATAGCGTTCATTCGTTCATGCTCAGGTCTTTCCGGCCGGTCTCTCCAATGTAGTCCTTGATCTTCCAGACCATCCACAGCGGGAGGCCGATGATGCCGTTCTTGCTGACATTGTTCATGCTTATTTTGACGGCGCATTCCGGACGGTACAGGTCAATGAACTTCGCAAGCGATTTCGATTTGGTGTTGGTTTCCGCTTTGACCTCGATCGGAACGGTCTTTGTGCCGAAATTATCGATGAAATCCACTTCTGCAACGCCCCCGGACTTCCAAAAGTAAGGAGATTTCCCTATGAACAGAAGCTCGTTGAGAACGTAGTTCTCCGCAACGGCACCTTTGAAGTGTTTGTATTTGCCGTTGCCGTCAAAGATGAATGCAGGATCCACTCCGGCAAGTTTTCTAAGCAATCCAATATCGGCAAAATAGATCTTGAAGATCGTTTCGTCGGAATAGGATGACAAAGGGACCATCGGTGCCGATATCATTTTCACCTTATATATCAGCCCAGCGGATATCAACCATTCCATTGCATGTTCCAGATCCTTTGCTCTCAGCCCTTTTTTTACATGGCTGAAAAAGAAACGTCTGTTCTCTTTGGACAGCTGTTCCGGGATAGAACGCCAGATCATGGTCAGTTCGTTCAGGTCATCTGCGGCATGCTTCCCGAAATCATCCACATAATCCCTCAATATCTCATCCTGCAGAGTTTCTACCGCAGAGATATCCTTTGTCAAGACCCATCTATAGACAACGGCGGGCATGCCTCCGACCACATAATATGTTCTCAGATAGCCTGTAAGTTTGTCCTCGAATGCCTGTGGAACGGTTTCGGCGGCAGGGAGTTTCTTAAGATGGTCGCAGAGCAGATCCTCGCCGTTTGCAAGGAGGAACTCAAAGAAGTTCATAGGGTACATTCTTATGCGGTTGACCTTCCCGACAGGGAATGAATCCTCTTTAGACAGCTTGACGCCCAAAAGCGACCCGGCACAAACGACATGATATTCCGGAGCTTTTTCGCAGAAATACTTCAGGGATGTCAGTGCGCGGCCGCAGAATTGTATCTCGTCGAATATTATCAGTGTCTTCTCCGGCAATATGGGTCTTTTGATGAGTATGCTCAGTTCCTCTATGATGCGGCGAGGGTTCAAGTCCCGTTCGAAATGCGAAGCGAGGTTCTTTTCATCCTCGAAGTTGAAGTATGCGGTGTTTTCGTAATTCTTTGAGCCAAATTCTTCTAGCAAATACGTCTTTCCGCACTGGCGGACTCCCTCTAATATTAGCGGTTTACGCCAAGGATCATTTTTCCATTCTACCAGCTGGTCGTAGCATAGTCTACGCATACGTTCTGTATGCAGGTGATATTATTTAAGTCTGGCTTGCAAAAACCTAACGAATAATTCTCCAAATCACTGCAAAAACCTAACGAATGATTCATGGAAAAACGCGTTTGAAGACTATGCTCTGCGGCAGAACGCCATCTATTCCTCCCGCTGTTTCGTCCGAATATGGTCTGCAGATGTACCTGCAAGCTGCCGCAGTCGCTGCTCGTCCGATCACTCGATCATAGGCAGGATCAAAGCGGAACAGTTGTCCTCATCGTGGAACACTTCCTGATCGGCGGCCTTCATTATGGTGGCCGTAGCGATCCTCTCCCCGCCCCCAAGGTTGCGGACGAACATCGGATGCGCCCCGCTGGATACCTGCAGGCGGATGCGGTGGCCGGTCTTGAAGCAGTACGCGGTATCGTTCAATTCTATTTTGATATTGATCATCCCGTTCTCTTCTTTCGGTACGCCCGGCTTGAGCCTGACCATCCCGTCGCAGATATTCTCCGATTTCCTGCCGTTGGGCGAAACATCGCAAAGGCGGACGAAGAAGTCTGTATGTTCCAGCGTGGATCGGACGAACAGGTCCGCGCAAACAGTCCCCATTATGGTCGTATCCTTTTTCATCGGCTCGCTTGTGAAGGTCAGCACATCTTTTCTGGATTCCAGCTCGATGTTGTTCTTCTTGCCTGAATCCTCGGTGATGACCGCCCCGCCCAAGCTCGGCGTCGGGTCTGCCGGGTCGTATCTGTATCGAGTTGGTTCGGCGCCCGCGCCGGGTTTTTCTTCGGAAAGCTTCCCGCCCCCGCCCAAATACAATTTGGCGGGAACGCTCTGAGGAGGCCAGGCATCCATCTCTACCCATTCCTCCTTCTTCCCCATGATGCATACTTTGACAGGTTTTTCGCGCAGCTTCGACTTATCGCCGCGAAGGTGGGCGTCATACCAGACGAAACTCTCCTGGATACCGCCCTTAAAACCGTTCAAATGCGTCCACGGGCCGATGGTCAGGTAAGGGTTCTTTCCCGCGGCGCTCATTGTCTTGTAGTCGGCGATCTCGTCGGTCAGGAAGAAATCGTACCATCCGGCGACGAAATGCACAGGAGCCTCGATCCTTCCGATGATCCCCGAAAGGTCCACCTTCGACCAATATTCGTCGGTAGGGTTGTCATTGTTCACCATACTCTGGTAGAACGGCACGGAGAAACCCAGTATCACTTTGTCCGATTCTCCGACGGGAAGGTGCCCCAATCCTTTTTTAAGGAGCTCCTCGTCCCGTTTCTTCTCCGCCCCTTTGCTGATCAGAGTGGCCTTGTCCCTCTTTGCGTACGTTGAGTAGCTCCATGACAGCGCGAGGAGCAAGTTGAACGACCCTCCTCCGCGGTTTATGTTGTAAAGCTTGGACGCCGTTAACAATGGGACAAGGGCTTTCAGATAATCGGGGGCATCCGGCCCCGCAGCCAGCTGCGCGTATCCCATGTAGCTTGCGCCGAACATCCCGACGCGGCCGTCGAACCAGGGCTGCTTGGATATCCATTCCAAGGTCGAGAGCCCGTCCCTGCGGTCATCCTCGAAAGGGAACCATTCTCCCTCGGAGCCCCATGTGCCGCGGCAGTTCTGCACGATCACGTGGTATCCGCGCTCGGCGATCAGCTCGGCGAACAGCCTGAAGTACTTGAAGCTCCTCGGCGCGTACGGTATGCGCTACAGTATGACCGGCAGGCCTTTTCCCCCTGCGGGGGAGATCCTGTCAGCGTAGAGGATGACCCCGTCAGGCATTTGCACAGGGATGTCCGTTTCATATTCCAGCTTCTTCGCGGTAGCCGGAGGCAGTTTGAAAATGGTCGAAATAAACTTTCTTTTGAGCGGCATCTTGTTGTCTCCACATATTCGGCTTACGGTGTCGAACCCCGGTTCGGGAACTTAAAGAGCCACCAGAAAGTTCCTTCGCTTCGCCTTGGCGGTAAGACACCTTTTTTGTATAAAATGATTCTTTTTCACATAGGGATCGTGAAACATGTGGTACACCGCATGACCCCCTTCTTCCTACACGAGATATTATATATCTAATCGAGTTAGCCACCTTTAGAAAGAAGTTCTGCATATGTGCATGAGCTTTAAATACGATAATAATAATCGCACAAAATACTTCAAAGAATGAGGTGAAACGTTTGGGTAGAGGTCTATACACCGCAAGAAAGATGAGAGAGGACAGGCAGAAATTCCGCTGGCTGGACCGTGGATATAAGAAAAGAGTATTGAAACTCAGGGAGAAGTCCGACCCTCTGGAGGGATCGGCTCAGGCACGCGGCATAGTGCTGGAGAAGGTGGGCGTTGAAGCAAAGCAGCCCAACTCCGCCATCCGTAAGTGCGTAAAGGTCCAACTGATAAAGAACGGGCGTCAGATCACAGCTTTCGCGGTCGGCGACGGGGCCATCAACTTCATCGATGAGCATGACGAGGTACTCGTGGAAGGCATCGGCGGAAGGATGGGGCGTTCATACGGCGACATCCCCGGTGTACGTTACAAGGTCATCAAGGTCAACAACGTATCTCTCAACGAAATGGTCAGAGGAAGGACCGAAAAACCCGTAAGGTGATCAAGATGTCAGAGATCGTTACAGAGAAAGCGCTTATATTCGGGAAATACGACACGTCCGAGGTCATCATCAACGATGGCGGTTTGGCAAAATACATAGACCTCACACCCACAAATGTGCCTCACTCGGGCGGAAAGCACGCCAACAGATGGTTCGGGAAATCCAAGCTCAGCATTGTTGAGAGACTGATCAACAACATCATGAGGACCGAGAAATACACCGGAAAGAAGATGAAGGCGTACAAGACCGTCTCCCAGGCTTTTGACATAATCGCCAGCAAGACGAAGAAGAACCCCCTGCAGATATTGATAGAGGGGTTGGAGAATGCAGCACCCCGCGAAGAGGTAACGAGGCTCCAGTTCGGAGGCATATCCGTGCCCAAAGCGGTGGACATATCTCCCCAGAGGAGGCTCGACATCGCAATACGCAACGTCTGCACAGGCGTAGTGAAAGCGTCCTCCAAGAGCAAGAAGCCGATACACGAGTGCCTTGCCGATGAGCTTATGCTCGCGGCAAAAGGCGACATGACCTCCTTCGCGGTCGCCAAGAAGGAAGAGATCGAGAGGGTCGCTCAGTCGGCCAGGTGATCCGAGGGGGAGTGCAAATGGGACGCAAAGAGGACAACATCAAAAGAGCGGCCGAACTCATGCTGACGCCTGAGTATATCAGGAACATAGGCACGGCGGCGCACATCGATCACGGAAAGACCACATTCTCGGACAACCTGATAGCGGGAGCCGGAATGATGTCGTCTGAATTGGCGGGCGAGCAGCGCGCCCTCGACTTCGACGAGCAGGAATCGGCGAGGGGTATAACCATCAACGCCGCGAGCGCGTCAATGGTGCACAAATTCGAAGGCAAGGAATATCTTATCAACTTGATAGACACCCCCGGCCACGTGGACTTCGGAGGCGACGTCACCAGAGCCATGAGGGCCCTGGATGGCGTGTTCATACTCTGCTGCGCAGTGGAAGGCATAATGCCTCAGACGGAGACGGTCATAAGGCAGGCCCTGAAAGAGAGGGTCAGGCCGCTCCTGTTCATCAACAAGGTCGACAGGATGATCGTCGAGCAGCAGGTCACGAAGGAGATGATGATCGAGAAATTCTCCAAACTGGTCACGGAATTCAATCAAAAGATCATGGACATCCTGCCCGCACCGCTCAACAAGAAGTGGCAGGTCAGCATTCAGGAAGGGACCGTTGCATTCGGCTCAGCGTACAACAACTGGGCGATATCATCTACGTTCATGCAGAGGTCGAAGATAACATTCGGCGATATCTTCGAATATTGCGCAAAGGAAGGCGGCCAGAAAGAGCTTGCGAAGAAGTCCCCCATCCACGAGGTGGTGCTTGAGATGGCCATAAGGCACATCCAGAACCCGAGGGACGCACAGAAGCTCCGTATCCCCACCATCTGGAAAGGGGATCTTGAATCACCCATCGGAAAACAGATGCTTGCATGCGACCACAAGGGAGAGGTCTCCTTCATGGTCAACAAGATCATCATGGATCCCCACGCCGGCGAAGTGGCATTCGGAAGGCTGTTCTCCGGGACGATAAGGAAAGGGGACACTCTCTACATATCAGGCATGCCGAACCCCCAGAGGGTCCAGACGGTGGCGCTCATGGTGGCTGCCGACAGGATAACGACGGAAGAGGTCGTCGCGGGGAACATCGCAGCGGTCACAGGCCTCAGGGACGCGATCGCAGGTTCGACGATATCCACACTCAAGGAGATGGATCCGTTCGAGAAAATGGCCCACTACTCCGAGCCGGTGGTCACGAAGGCCATCGAGGCAAAGAACATGAAGGACCTTCCGAAACTGGTCGAAGTCCTCAGGACCATCGCAAAAGCGGATCCTTCGCTTTGCATAGAGATCAACAACGACACCGGAGAGCACCTGCTGTCCGGAATGGGAGAGCTGCACCTTGAGATCACGGAATACCGCATCGTGAACGAACAGGGCGTAGAGATAGTGGCTTCGCCCCCGATAGTCGTTTACCAAGAGGGGATAAAGGGAAAGAACCAGACGCCGTTCGAGGGAAAGTCTCCCAACAAGCACAACAAGTTCTACTTCCTGGTAGAGCCGCTGGAGCAGACGATTGTGGATGCTATCCACAGAGGGGAGATAGACCCCGATGCCAAGATAAAGGACCCGAAGGCAATGGCAAAGATGCTGGAGGAGCTCGGCCTTGAGAAGGAAGAGGCGAAAGGGATCGTGATGTTCAAGAACACCAACATGCTCATGGACAACACAAAAGGCATCCAATATCTCCATGAGACCATGGAACTGATAAAACAGGCCTTCGAGGAGGCCATGGTGAGAGGACCTCTCGCAAACGAGAAAGCTGCGGGAGTGAAAGTGAAGCTGGTGGACGCAAAGCTCCACGAGGACACGATCCACAGAGGGCCGGCACAGGTCATCCCCGCAGTAAGGGATGGTATATACGGTGCGATGTGCGAGGCGGGAAGGACCCTCATGGAGCCTATGCAGAAAGTGTTCATCAGCGTTCCCCCGGACTATATGGGAGGAGCGGTGAATTTGATCAACCAGCGCCGCGGGACGATCCTGGAGATGGGTCAGGACGGGGCAGATTCAACAGTGTCTGCCGAATGTCCTGTCGCCGACATGTTCGGATTCGCGTCGGATATACGCGGGTCCACGCAGGGCCGCGCGCTCTGGTCCACAGAGAACTCTGGATTCAAACAGTTGCCGCCTGAGCTGCAGAAGAAGGTCGTAACGGAGATCAGGACCCGCAAGGGACTCAACCCTGAGCCGTATGACGCCCGCTACTACTCAGGTCTGTAAACTTTAAATATAAACACCTTATCGCAGAAAAACAGACCTATAAAGTAGGAGGTATGAAAATGGCAGACAAAGAGCACATGAACCTGGTCATCATCGGACACGTCGACCACGGGAAATCCACCCTTACGGGAAGGATTCTCCTCGAGTGCGGCGGTATCGAGCCCCACCTGGTAGAGAAATACAGCAAAGAGGCGGAGGAGAAAGGAAAGGGATCCTTCTACTTCGCATGGGTCATGGACGGCCTTAAAGAGGAAAGAGAGAGAGGAGTTACCATCGATGTAGCGCACAAGAAGTTCTACACCGACAAATACTACTTCACAGTCATTGACGCGCCCGGACACAGGGACTTCGTCAAGAACATGATCACCGGAACATCACAGGCTGACGCAGCCGTCATCACCTGCTCCGCGATCGAGGGACCGCAGGCGCAGACGAAAGAGCACGTGTTCCTTGCGACCACACTCGGCGTGAAACAGATCATCGTCGCCATCAACAAGATGGACGCCGTGAAATACGACGAGGCAAAATACAAAGAGACCGTCGAGGCAATGAAGAAACTCATGCAGATGGTCGGCATCAAAGTCGACGCAGTCCCCTTCGTCCCCGTATCCGCAATGGTCGGAGACAACGTCAAGGCAAAATCGGCTAACACGCCTTGGTACAAGGGACCCACCCTCATCGAGGCCTTCGACAGCCTGAAGGTCCCGGAGAAACAGACCGACAAGCCCCTCAGGATGCCTATACAGGACGTCTACACCATCACAGGTATCGGGACCGTCCCCGTAGGAAGGATCGAGACCGGCATACTGAAGCCGAACATGAAGATCATGTTCGAGCCTTCCCACGTGCCCGGAGAGGTAAAATCCATCGAGATGCACCACGAGCAGATGCCCCAGGCGGGCCCTGGCGACAACGTCGGATTCAACGTCCGTGGAGTAGCCAAGAACGATGTGAAGAGAGGAGACGTAGCAGGCCCGGTGGACAACCCGCCGTCCGTTGCGAAACAGTTCACCGCTCAGATCGTCGTCCTGAACCACCCGTCCGTGATAACGGTAGGATACACACCCGTGTTCCACTGCCACACGACCCAGACGGCGTGCAGGTTCGTTGAGCTTGTTAGGACCATCGACCCCAAGACCGGCCAGACCAAGGCCGAGCACCCGGACTTCCTGAAGACCGGCGACATCGCGGTCGTGAAGGTCGAGCCCACGAAACCGATGGTCATCGAGACTGCAAAAGAATTCCCGCCGCTCGGAAGGTTCGCCATCCGCGACATGGGACAGACCGTCGCTGCCGGTATGTGCATCGAGGTTCAGAAGGCCAACTGAGGCCCTCTTCCTTTAATTTAAAGGGATAAAACATGTCACAGCGCGCAAGAATCTCTCTCAGCGGTACGGACCCGGCAAAGGTCGACAGCGTCTGCGCCCAGATCAAAGGGATATCCCAGAGGACCGGCGTGGACATACGCGGCCCCGTCCCCCTTCCTACAAAGAAACTCAAGGTTCCCTGCAGGAAGAGTCCTGACGGAGAGGGGAGCGAGACATGGGACCGCTGGGAGATGCGCATCCATAAGAGGCTGATCGACCTGGACGCCGACGAGCGCGCCTTAAGGCAGCTCATGAGGATCCAGGTGCCGGACGGCGTCAATATCGAGATCGTTCTTCGCAGCACTTAAACAACTTAACCCAAAATTTTTTATTTCCATCTTTTTGGACAGACGAAGTTCTGTATCTCAGGCGCATTAAAATACCGTATATTGCGTTCTGCGCAGCATGATAATAGTCGCCACGGACAGAAAGACATCGATGCTTCCGTTCAGGGAGCAGATGGCCCTGATCGCAAAGGCGAAGCCGGACATGATCATCCTCACCGAAAGGGACCTCTCCCCATCGGAATACAAAGAAATGGCGGCCTTGTGTAAGGATGAGTGCGAAAAGAACGGCGTGGAATTCTGCGCGGACGGGTTCGTCGATGAAGCGAAGGAGATAGGTGCAAAGGCGGTGCACGTGGACCTTCAAGAATTAAGGGAATCGAAGCCCGAGGGATTCGACAGGATCCTGACCACCGTGCGGGATGAAAGGGAGGCCGCGGAAGCGGAGAGGCTGGGAGCCACGCTGTTGATATTCAGGGACGTGTTCGATGTCAACTGCAAGTCATGCAGGAACGCAAAAGGCCTTGCGATGCTCAGGTATCTGCTGGGGGCGGTGGATGTCCCCGTAGTAGGGGCGGGAGGAATACTGCCGGACGTTTTCTTGGAGGTCCTGGCATCCGATGCGGCAGGCATATGCATGAGGCAGGGGTTCATGAGGACCCAGGATCCCGCCGCTGTTGTAGGGGCATACCGAGAG
>JAKQBQ010000162.1 GCA_029574055.1 Methanobacteriota archaeon | reverse complement strand
GGAGTTGACGAGCACCGTGGTGTATCCTTCTTCTTTCAATGAGCGGCAGGCCTGCGTTCCGGAGAAATCGAACTCCGCCGCTTGGCCGATGACGATCGGACCGGACCCGATGACCATGATCTTCTTGTAGTCCTTTCTCATCTGAGCCCCTCCTTTGCCGCCTTTGCGAACTTATCGAACAGGAACGAGGTGTCCCAGGGGCCGGGGGATGCTTCGGGGTGGTATTGGGATGTGAATATGGGGAGGTTCTTGTGCATTAGCCCTTCCACGGTCCCGTCGTTGACATTTATCTGGTTTGCTACCATTTCCCTGTCGTCCAAGCTGTTCTCGTCGACCGCGAACCCGTGGTTCTGCGATGTTATGAACACCCTCCCGTCGCATTTCACCGGCTGGTTGCTTCCGCGGTGTCCGAACTTCATTTTGTATGTTGTCCCTCCCATAGCAACGGCCGCGATCTGGCCTCCCAAGCAGATGCCGAACAGGGGCATTTGGGTGGAAAGATCCGATACAGTCCTTGCCGTGGTCTTGATCAGGTCGGGGTGGGAGGGGTTCCCGGGCCCGTTGGAAAGGATGACGCCTTTCACTTTACTGTTGATTATGATGTCTGAGGGGGTGTCGTAGGGGAACACGATGACGTTGAACCTGGGGAAAATATCCCTCAGGGCCCCGCCCATATCTCCGCAGTCCAGAAGCCCTACGCACAGCCCCTTTCCGTGATCGTATCTTATTATCTTTTTGGAAGATGCCTCTTTCACAAGGTTGCTGTCGGAAGGATACGGCATCTGATTGAGTTTTTTTATCAGACTCTCTATCTTCCTCCCGTCTCCCGTTATGGCGCCTCTGAGCGTCCCTTCTGTCCTTATCTTTATGACCAGCGCCCTTGTATCTATCCCTGATATCCCGGGGACATTGTTCTCCTTGAGAAAATCATCCAGCGTGCGCCCGCCGTACATCGGAGAGGGTTCTTTGCAGTATTCGCGCACCACCAGTCCTTTGATGTGGGCCCGCGATGATTGGGAGTGATGAGCATGTATCCCGTAATTCCCCACGAGAGGATAAGTCATGACGAGTATCTGCCCCCCATAGGATGGGTCGGTGATGCTTTCCTGATAACCCGACATGCCGGTGGAAAAAACGACTTCGCCGGCCGCCGACTCCCTGTACCCGAAGGGTTCTCCCTCGAAGACACTGCCGTCCTCGAGGACCAAATAACTTTTCGCCATCGAGAATTCATCAGAGAGGCGGACCATATTTAATATCTTGGGACGGCTGCTGACAGCCTCAATCCTCGATTGTCCGATACCAGACAAACCATCTGATATTGAACGAAATAGGGATAAACACGAAGTCCCTTAGGCCTTTCATGCGGATCCTCGATAAGGATGTCAACAACGGGAGCATAAGACTCATGTTGGAGTCGGACGAAGATGTCTGGCACCTTTTCAATGTGCTTTCGGTCGGGGATCTTGTGACCGCCTCCACCACAAGAAGGGAAGAAAAAGCCGCCGATAAAATAAGAGCGGAAAGGGCTGAGAAAAAAAGAATGACCCTCGGCATACGGATGGAGAAGATCGAGTTCTCGGAGGACGACATCAGACTGAGGGTCCTCGGAACCATTGAGACGGGGCCGCAGGATATCGGCCAGCACCATACACTTGTTTTCGAGGTGGGAGACAACCTTCTCATCTCAAAGGAAAAATGGAAGGATTCGCAGCTTGAAAGGTTGGAAAGGGCGGTCAAGGATTCAAGGAAGCCGAAGATACTTTTCATATCCCTCGATCAAGACGATGCCACCATCGCGGTGCTGAGGCAGTTCGGGCTTAAGGAAGTTGCATGCATCAGATCCATGAGATCCGGGAAGTTCTATGAGGAAAGATCCAAAGAAGACACCTACCACAAAGAGATAATCGCAAAGATCGAACCTCTCGCTGCAGAGAACATGCCCATCGTCCTCTTGGGTCCCGGGTTCGAGAAGGAATCCTTGGCGGCAGATCTCAAAGCCGAAGGATACAAAGGAGTTCATATCCACCACACCGGACAGTCGGGAATGGCCGGGGTCAACGAGCTCATGAAGATGGGGATGGGCGCGGAGATATTGAGGGAGTCGTCTGTGGGCATAGAGATGGAGGCAGTGGAAAAACTCATGGCGGAGATAGGGAAAGACGGCCTTGCAGCCTACGGCCCCAATGAGATAAAGGATGCGGCGGACGCCGGCGCTGTGGATACCCTGCTGATCTTGGATTCGAAACTAAGGGAGCAGGACCTGGACAGTCTCATCAGGACGGTGGAGGCCCAGCAGGGAAGGGTCCTCGTGATTTCGGGGCAGCATGACTCGGGAAAAGAGCTTTTGTCGCTTGGTGGAATGGGAGCGCTCCTGAGATACAAGCGCGGGTGACTCCGAGAAAGTTTCGAGGCCGCACATCTCTCGGATATGCGGCTGAATGGTTTCTTAACGGGTTTCTATCATCGTCCTGTCGGTGATCTCTCCCTTCGGTATGATGTACTCTCCATCAGCGTTCGGGATAATTGGCTTCCATACTCCGTCCTCTCCGACGCGGTAGGATACTACTCCCGCCGGAACGCCCTGTATGGTGAAGGTGTACTTGGACTTCCTGTGCGCCCTGTCATCTCCGACGATCCTTGCCGTCGGGATATCCATCTTCACCACGTCGTAGTATCTCCTGTAGAAGAAGAGGAACCACAGCAGCAATCCTACTATTATCAGCAGGATCAGCAGAGCGACCACCCACCATATCCATCCGTTATCTCCGGAACCTGAACCGTCGTCTGTGAAGAATAGTTCCAGATACAGCGAGTATCCCACATCGTTGAACACGATCTGCGGCGTCTCGTATACCACCGAACCCTCCTCCCACTTCACGAACTCCGAACCGCCGGCGGCAACAGCCCTGACCTCCACATCCGCGAAGTCGGGGATAGGAACGACGGCTGTGTATCTTTGGAAAGAACTTCCGTTGATGCTGTACTCGGCGTACCCGCTTCCTTCGACGACAACGATCCTTAGAGTGAGGTCTCCTCTCGTGTCCACGATGCTTACCACGTCGATGGTGTGGTTCATGTTCACGTCAAGGAAGGTGTACGAGCCTGAGTTGATCTGCGCTTGCGACAACGCCTTTCCGTCCACCGTGACCGCCGATACGTAGTATCCGGTCTTGGCTGAGAAGTAGAACGCCTTATCCGCTCCCTTCTGCACCGCGACGATGCCGCTCGGGGATATGTTGGATCCCGAGTCGGAGGTTGCCGTTACGTAGTAGCTCTTGGACACTACCGGAGGAGCCGGTGGAGGCGGTGCGTAAAACACCACGATATTGCTTGCGCTCATTATTCCCACCGAAACGGGCTGGCCGATCGCAGCGGATGTCACGATGATATTTCCGCTCGCGCCTATCGCTGCGAAGTTCGCTCCGAAGGTATTGAATGCCATAGTTCCGGTGCTGCCGGTGAAGGCAACGTTGAAGCTCGCAGCTACAGCAGGGTTGTCGACCCCCCATTCAAGCGTATCGAAGTCCGGCGCGCCTGTCTGTATTGCTGTAAGATAAGGGTATGTCGCCTTAGGTTCAGTTGCGCCGTTGCCTGTGCCCCATATGCTCGAATTGAATCCGGGCGGCAACCCGGCGATAAACTGGGCGGTGGTCATGGCTGTTATACCGGCCGGGGAGCCTGTCCCCGCCGCGGCACTGACCTGCGAGGTGGTCGTATCGAAGTAACAATCGGCGATGGTCCCGCTGACATATCTCCCGACGATCCCTCCCGCCTCCGCACCGTTGACCATCCCGGCGTTATAAGATGATGTTATTGTTGCTCCTTCAGCGGCCAAAACGGCGCCTGCTGCCTCCTGACCCGACAAACCGACGATCCCGCCTGCCGCATCGCCTGAGATGGTGCCAAGATTGAAGCAGTCTGTGATCTGTTGCGGATTGAGGGAACCATCCATACATAACGACTTACCGACGATCCCGCCGGCAGCACTCAGCACCGGATCCCCTGATGCGCTGACGGAACCGATGTTGTAAGACCGAGTGATGTTCCCGCCGCCGTCTGCGATGGCGACACCGTTCGCCCCCGCTATCCCGCCGGCGCTGCCGGCTGTCGCGGTTACCGTCCCAGTATTCGAGGAATTGAGGATATCGCCTAATAATAGCCCCGCTATTCCGCCGATATTGTCTGCTCCCGTGACAGTGCCGGCATTCAGGATCGTTCCTCCCGAAACACCGAGAG
>JAKQBQ010000200.1 GCA_029574055.1 Methanobacteriota archaeon | reverse complement strand
CCCTATGTTCAGGAGAAAGATGAATTTTCGCAACCACAGGAAGATAATAGTCATTGACGGAACTGTAGCCTTCACAGGAGGACTGAACATCGGCGACGAATACCTCGGAAAGGGGGAAATGGGATTCTGGAGGGATTCGGGGGTCAGGGTGGAAGGCACCGGCGCCATACCGATCAACACCAGGTTCTTCATGGATTGGGGATACGCCACGAAGAAGCAGCTTGATGCGAAGTCGGATAAGATCGATATGTATTTCCCTATTGAGCACGGCAAAGTGTACGGGGACGGCGTCATGCAGCTCATATCCGGCGGGCCGGACACCAAGAACAATCCCATTGAATTGCAATACATCAAAATGATCACCACGGCGAAGAAGACGCTTTACATCCACACTCCCTACCTCGTCCCGAGCGGAGAGGTCCAGAAAGCGCTGATAATCGCCGCGAGCTCCGGGGTGGACGTCAGGATAATAATGCCCGACAAGCCCGACCATCTTTTCATATTCTGGGTAAGCATATTGAACGCCGGCGAGCTCGCCGAGCACGGGGCGAAGATATACCATTACAAGAGAGGGTTCGTGCACTCGAAGACGATAGTCGCCGACGGCGAGTTCTGCTCCGTGGGCTCCGCCAACCTCGACCACAGGAGCACGAGGCTCAACTTCGAGACGAACGCAATGATCTACTCCAAAGAGATAGGGAAGCAGATGCAGGACGCGTTCATGGAAGACCTCGAGTACTGCACGGAGTACACAGTGGAAGAGTTCAGGAAGCTGACCAGGTGGGAGCAGACCAAGATAAGCATAGCCCGCCTGTTCAGCCGCCTTGCGTAATAAAGAAGGGGTCAACTTTTAATACTCCTTCTTGATTGGAGTGTCAAGCCTCGCCGCATATATAATGATCGGAGAATCAAAATATGGCAAGAATGCACGCAAGAAGAAAGGGCAGATCCTGTTCGAAACGCCCCATGATAACCGAGAACCCTGAGTGGGTCCCTCTCACAGCCACCGAGATAGAGGACCTCATCGTTCAGTTCGTCGAGCACGGAACAACATCCGCAAAGATCGGACTCATACTCAGGGATCAGTACGGCGTTCCCAACGTGAAATTGGCAACGGGCAAGACCGTTACCGAGATCATGAAGGAGAAAGGAGTAATGCCCGACCTTCCGGAAGACCTTTCCAACCTTATGAGAAGGGCGATCTCGCTGAATGTTCACATCAAGAACAACAGAGGGGACGTCTCCAACATAAGAGGGCTTAATCTGATCGAAGCAAGGATCAGAAGGCTGGAACGCTACTACAAAAGGAACGGCGTCCTCCCCAAGACCTGGAAATATTCCCTCGAGAACGCAGAGATAATGCTCAAATGAGGAACTATGGACGACACCGTCCTTCCCTCCAAACTTCTTACAACTTTATCCAAAGCCGCTGAGTTACTGAACGGTCACGATTTCATCCATGTCTACTCGCATTACGACGCAGACGGGATAACATCGGCATCGATAATAGCAAAGACCCTTCTCAGAGCCGGAAAGGAATTCAAGGTCACGCTCTTCACAAGCCTGAACGACGAGAACATGGAAATAATAAGAAAGACACCGTCGGAATGCGTCATCATCTCCGATCTCGGGGCGTCGTACATAGGGCAGCTTGATTCCTTGGAGTGCGACGTGATCGTCCTCGACCACCACACCGTCGAAAAACAGGCAGAGAGGATATGCTACGCCAACCCCCACCTCTACGGGATCGACGGGATGACATCCGGGTGCGGCGCGACGATGTCATTCCTATTCTCAATCGCCGTGAACAAGAAGAATTGGGACCTTGTGCAGCTGGCATTCGCCGGGATCGCCGGGGACAGGCAGCACATAAACGGCCTGAAGGGCCTGAACGCATACCTTTACGAAGGAGCCTTGGAGAAAGGCTACATCAAGATCATGGAGGGCTCGCTGATCCCTCCGGGACAGCTCATCTCGGAGCTGTACCTTTCGACCGACCCGTACATCGCAGGGGTGAGCGGCAGCACGGAAGGGGTCGCGGACCTGCTTGACGCCGTAGGGGTCGGAAGGGAAAGGTCCTACAAGGACCTCACGGAGAACGAGAGGAGGAAGCTGTCGTCGCTGATCGCCGTCAAGCTTATCGAACAGGGAACGCCGATGCAGACCATGCTGGAGGTCTCCCGCACAAGATATCATTTGAAAGATTGGAACATGGATGCGGAGACCCTCGGCTCCCTGCTGAACGGGTGCGGCCGCCTCGGCCTTGGGGGCATAGGCATTGCTGCGGGGATGGGGGACGCCAATGCCATATCGGAAGCATGGAAATTGGATAAAGATTCAAAGACCCAGATCATGGACGGTGTTCTTTCGTTGCAAAAGGACGGGCTGCATCAAATGGACAATATCCAATGGTTCGACAGTTCCACTCTCGGATTCACAGGGATGATCTGCGGCATCGCGATGCAGTTCATCGGAGATCCGTCCAAACCAACGATCGGTGTCAACCGGTCAAAGGAAGAAGCTAAGATGTCGTCAAGGGCGACCTTCGGCCTTTTGGAGAAGGGAGTGGATCTTGCGGCCGCGATGAAAGAGGCATGCGCATCCGTGGGAGGGATCGGCGGCGGGCACAAGATAGCCAGCGGAGGATCCTGCCAAAGGGAGAAATGCGATCTGTTCCTTTCCAACCTCGATGCGATCATCGGAAAGCAGCTTGGCCGCTGATCATTCTCTCCAGACGACCTCGACCTCGTCGGTCCTGAACCTCTGCCTTACAGCAGTGTCTTCGATGCCCATCCTTATCCCGGAATTATGCATTATGTATCCGAGCCATGCGATCATCGCGCCGTTGTCTATGCACAATCTCCTATCGGGAACGAACATCTCCGCCCCGCGGTCTTCGGCCATGATGCTTATCATCTCTTGGAGGCGCTTGTTCTGGGCCACACCTCCCCCCAAAAGCACTTCATCCTTGCCGATGTGCGCCATCGCCCTTTCTGTGACCTCGGCGAGCATCGAGAATGCCGTCTCTTGGACAGAGTAAGCTATGTCCTCAAGCCTGCAGCCCTTTTTCTTCAGCATCAGAGCGGCGGTCATTATCCCCGAAAATGCTATGTCCATGCCTTTAACGGAATACGGGAGGTCGAGGAGCTTGTCCCCTTCCTTTGCCAGCTTCTCGATGGTGGGCCCGGCGTAGAACCCAAGTCCAAGCTCGCGGCCGAGCTTGTCGAGCATGTTCCCTATGCCGACATCGTGCGTCTCTCCGAATATGCGGTATCTTCCATCGGAATAAGCTATGATCTGGGTATTGCCTCCCGAAGCGTACAGGAGCGCAGGATCGCTGCAGCCGGTGGTCGCGTTGCCTATCTCGATGTGCGCAATGCAGTGGTTCACTCCGATGATGGGGATCCCTAACCTTGAGGATAGAGAACGGGCGGCGGTCGCCGCCACCCTCAGGCAGGGGCCGAGGCCCGGTCCCATTGAGAATGAAATGAGATCGACCTCTTTCAACAATATCCCAGCCTCTTCAGCGGCTTTTACGATAACGGAAGCGACCACTTCCGTATGGTGGTTGGCAGCTTCTCTGGGATGCAGCCCGCCCTCCGGCGGCCTGTACATGTCTATAACGTTCGATAGGACCTTCCTTTCAGAATCCACCACACCTACTCCGAGCGTGTGGGCCGTTCCTTCGATGCCGAGCGTTATCATATGCCTGCATAAACCCGCAGGTCTCTTTTATCTTTTATTATGGCACGAGAAAAAAGAAAGCTTTATCTAATTTAATGGCCATTAATTTAATGGAAATTAAATTAGGTATCTGACATGAAATTCTACGACAGAGAAACGGAACTGAACATCCTCAAGAAAACCCGCGATATGTCCAAGAAAGGGAGTACATTCACGGTGATCACGGGCAGAAGGCGCATCGGCAAGACCGCCCTTATAGTGGAGTCGGAAAAAGGAAATAAGTTCCTATATCTCTTTGTTCCGCGCGGCAGCGAACCGCTGATCTGCAGGCGTTTGACAGAAAGCGCTTACGCGGACCTCGGCATCGGGCTTTTCGATACCGGACGCTTCCGTGACCTTTTCGAGCAACTGATGAAATATGGAGAAACAAACAACTTCACATTCGTGATAGATGAATTCCAGGAGCTTGAAAAAGCAGATCCTTCGATAATGAGCGAAATACAGAACATTTGGGATCAGTACAAGTCCAAGACGATGGTGAACCTGATCGTCTGCGGGTCGATCCATTCGATGATGATAAAGATCTTTGAGAACTATAAAGAGCCTTTATTCGGAAGAGCGACATCCAAGTTCAACATCGGGCCGTTCAGACCAAGCGTTCTGAAAACCATCCTGAAGGATCATGATCCGGACCATGTGCCGGAAGATCTGCTTTTTCTTTACGCAGTGACCGGCGGCGTACCGAAATACATCGAAGCGCTCATGGACGCAGGAGCGGTGAA
>JAKQBQ010000105.1 GCA_029574055.1 Methanobacteriota archaeon | reverse complement strand
TCGGGCATCAGGAAGATGTTCGACCTTGCCGGGCCCAACTCCATCAATCTCGGCCTGGGCGAGCCGGATCTCGATCCTCCGAGGGAAGCGGTCGAGGGAATGAACAAGGCGGCATCCGAAGGACGGAACAAATACGGGCCTACGGCCGGCATCATGGAATTGAGAGAAGGGGTCGCAAAATGGTTCTCAAGGTACGGCGAACTTTCAGCCGATAATGTGATGATCACACCCAGCGGCTCTTCTGCGCTCCTTGAGGCCTCTCAGGCCTTCATCGATCCGGGAGATGAAGTTCTCGTCCCAAGCCCAGGCTTTGTCATATACTCGCCGCACGCAGTTCTCGCCGGAGGCAAGCCTATCGAATACAAACTTACCGAAGGGGATTTCCTTCCGGACATAGAGGATATCAAGAGCCTTATAACAAAAAAGACCAAGATGATGGTGGTGAACAGCCCCGCTAACCCTACCGGCGGAGTGCTCGACAAAAAGACGTACGAAGCGCTTCTGGATATTGCGGAAGATCACGATCTTATTATACTGTCCGATGAAGTGTACGATGCTTACATCTACGAAGGAAAGCACCATTCCTTCCTTCCGCATCTTGATAGAGCAATAGTTGTCAACGGCTTCTCCAAGATGATGGCGGTCACCGGCTGGAGGATGGGGGCCCTCTTCTCAAACAAGAGCGTAATGAACGACCTCGTGAAGATGCAGTACCACGTCTGCGCCAGCCCCAATATGCCGGCGCAATACGGGATACTGAACGCACTGCCGGTGATGGAAAGCTATTTGGAGAATGCAAGAAAGATATTCCGCGGAAGGAGGGATCTGATATCAAAGCGCATTAACGAGATAGACGGCATGAGCATCTCGCCCCCGAAGGGCTCGTTCTACGCTTTCCCATCGTACGATATCAAAATGGGTTCCGATGAGCTTGCGAACACGCTTGCCAAGAACGGCCTGATATGCACCCCGGGATCGTCCTTCGGGAAATACGGGGAAGGGCACCTGAGGTTCTCGTACGCCGCGGACGAAAAGAAGATCGATGCGGGAATGGATATATTGGCAGACGTTATGGGTAAACTTAGGAGCGGATAAGATGGCAGAGAGGATCAACCTTGACGACCCCAATGCGGACCTCTTCGGATACAACGAAGAAGAGATGTCCGAAGAAGAGATGACGAACAAGCAGCTGTATGAGAAGAACCCCTACAGGGTTGCCGCCATGGCGGACCTCTGGTATGAAGTGATGATCTCGGAAATGAACGGCATGGATATACCGGACGAAGCAAAAATGAAAATGATATTCAGCATGACCGCGAACGCCGTGCTTGACATGCTCGGCGACTCGTCTCCTGTAGATGTTGCGATGGAGGCCTCCTATTCTTTCGATATGTATCTTGGAGTCTCTTTAACAAACAAGAGGTTCAAAGTGGATCTCTTCAAAGAGCACCAGAAGGCGCTTCTCACCGTGAAAAGAGAAGAATTCCCTAACGATGAGGCGTACGAGAATGCGCTTGAGGAGTTCGAGGACATATGGTGGGACATCCCCCAGCCTTTGCTTGATAAGCGGACACCGAATGACGCCATCAGAGAAACCTTGTCAAAGTACGGCCTGACAGAATGAACGAAGTCTCCGTTTCCGCTCCCGGCAAGTTCGTGATATTGGGCGAGCATGCGGTCGTCTACGGCAAACCCGCCATAGCGCTGGCTATAGACAGAAGATTCAACATGAAAGTAAAAAAGGATGCTGTCTTCAAGATCAATAACGATACGGCCGATATCAAGACGGTTCCCCACATAAGGTACATCTCCGGGAAGAACGGCATGCTTCCCGTCTCGGTGCAAATGGACAGCAAGATCCCTACCGGCTCGGGGCTGGGGTCGTCCGCTGCTCTTTCGGTCGCTTTCTCCGCCGCCATGCGCTCCATTACAGATAGACCGCTTAACGAAGCGGAGATCGCGGAAGAGGCTTTCGAAGCGGAATATTTCGCGCAGGGGCGGGGGAGCCCGATGGATACTTCCACCTCCACCCACGGCTACGGAATAGCATTGAACGCGCAGAAGAACGAAGAAGACCGCCTCTGGAACATAACAAAGAACGAACACGTCTGGAACATCTCCCATATCGATGTTCCGGAGATGACATTCGTGATAGGCTACACAGGAATAAGGGCGTCGACCGGCCCCCTTGTCGAAAAGGTCAGGAAGTACAAGGACCGCAACAGATTCGCCGCCGATATCGTGGATGAGATCGGCCAGATCACCCTTGAGGGAATGAACGCCATCCGCAAAAATGACGTGGCGGCCCTCGGAGAGCTCATGACCAAAGATCACAAGCTGCTCTCCATCCTCGGAGTATCCTCTAAAGAACTGAACAAGCTCGTCAACGCTTCCCTCCCGTATGCGTACGGGGCAAAGCTCACAGGCGCAGGCGGCGGAGGGAGCATGGTGGTGCTTACCGATGACCCGGACAAAGCGTGCAGCGCCATATCATCCCACGGGGGCGTTCCCTTCGTCGTGAAAACGGGTGTCGAGGGCGTGAAGGTAATAGAGGAAAGCGAATAAATGGAAAGTAAGCGGCTTTGCCGCGTTTTTAAATGAGATCCTCGAAGCCTTCAACGACCTTGGGGAACTTTTCTTTGACGACTTTCAGGAGATTGTAGACATTGACCTCTTTGATGTCGGATCCGGATATCAGCTTGACAAGCTCATCTATCGTTTCATCGTCAAGCTCCGCCAATCTCTCCTTGGCCATCCAGTTCCTGTAGAGTTTGTCCTCCATCCTATCGCGCCACATCTTCTCGTACGGCATGAGCGCCTCCTTGGAGAAATCCCCTTTCTTGGCGCATTCCGTGAGCACGAGCCCGGCGTACATCCCCGTCCTGCAGGCGTGGCATATGCCTCCGCCTGTGATCGGGTCTATTATCCTGGCCGCATCCCCGACAAGAATGATGTTGTCGTCCACTGCGCAGTCGAGGCCGGGGCAGGTGGATACCATGCCGGCGGCGACCTCCACAGCCTGGCTGTTCTTGAATCTCGGATCGGTCTCGATGAACTTGTCCAGATACTTCTTCGGCTCGGAATCTTTGCAGAATTTTGCCATTACGCCTATACCAACATTGGCAACGCCGTTGCCCTTGGGGAATATCCAGAGATATCCTCCGGGCGCTATCTTCGCGCCGATGTTGAACTCGCAGTATTCAGGATCGATGTCTGCGTTAACCATTCTGTATTGGATACACGAATCAATATCGTTCATCTCCAATTTGGTCTCGATGCCCGCCCATCTTCCCACCTGCGATTCGTATCCGTCGGCCGCCACGATGGCTTTGGCGCGTATCACTATCTCCTCGCCCATGCTCCTGCATTTGACGCCGACGAGCTTCCCTCCTTCTTTTATCACGTCTGTGCAGGAAGTGCGCATCATTATCTTCGCGCCGGCTGCCACAGCGTCCCTTGCAAGGGCTTTGTCGAACAGGTGCCTTTCAAGCACGTATCCGACCTCCGATCCGGCATGGCTCTCGTCGAGTTTGAACTCGTATCCGCTGGGCGATCTTATCACGGCTCCGACCATGTCGGCGCATATCCAGGTTGGGTCCGGCTCTATCCCTACCTCCTCCAGCCATTTCTTGGATACGCCTTCCGCACACCTCAGGGGAGCGCCGATCTCGGCCTTCTTCTCTATCATGATCGTGTTGAGTCCGCCTTTAGCGCAGAACTTGGCCGCCATGCTTCCGCCCGGGCCGGCGCCGACCACGACCACGTCGCAGTTGTAGGTCTTCATTGCTTTCCCTCCATCGTCAACGCATGGACCGGGCAGATCTTCACGCATCTTCCGCATCTGTTGCATTTGCTGCTGAATTCCAGAACAAAATCGTTAAGGAATATCGCATTGGTCGGGCACGATCCGACGCATCCTCCGCAATGCAGGCACTTGTCTAAATTCACTATCATCCGCTATTCCCCCTCATGCCGCGTCCGGCCTTTGGTCCTCGGGGACCACCATCGCCGCTTCCAGTTCCGCAGCCTCCTTCTTATTCTTCGCCTTCCACTCAGCCAGCGGTATCGAGAATTTATCTTCTATCTCCTTGCGGTACTCCGGCCCTCCGTTGTATGCGCAGAAGGGTATCACCTGGCAGTCCGGCGTGATGTAGTGGACGCCGCAGCGCCTCACCCTCTCGACATCGTAGTTGTGCATGTCCTGGAAGTGCATGCCGCCGAAGAACATCATCTTCCATGAGAAGGATGCCAGTGCGGTCTTCGATTTTTTGCTCATGACGCTCGACATCATGCTGACGAACTGCTTCTTCGACATCCCTCTGGGAAGCTTCTCTTCTATTATGGAATTGTTCAGGAGCTTCAGGAGCTTCATGGCATACAGCTTCTTGAACGTCGCTTTCTCTGCCTTCGAGGAGATCTCCTGAAGGCCTGCCGTGAACTCTTTCACCTTGATGAACCTGGGGAACGGGGTTATCACCCCTTTTTCATCCATGAATACGTACGTGGCTATGCCGCAGTGGGGGTGCGTTGTGAAGGTCACCTTGTTCTGGCTCAATATGATGGATGCAAAATCGGATATGGGCGCAACAACGGGTACCGGATACCAATCATCCCTGTTCGTATATCCCGTCTGCTTCTCGAAAGCTTCTACGAGATCGGGGAGAGTGAACCTGCCTTTGGACAGCTCCTCTTTGGTCATCCTTCCCGTGAACGCCACAGGCTGGAAGTTTATCCCGCGGACAACGTCCGCATTGTCGAATGCGAACTTCGCCATGTCGCCTATCTGGTGGTCGTTCATTCCTTTTACTATGGTGGGAACAAGAACGATGGACGGGCATTTTCCCGTCTCCTCCCTCAGTTTCCTGCAGTTCGCGATGACATCCAGCTTCACCTTGAACATCTTCCTGTCCCTTGCCTGAAGATAGACATCGTCCGTGACCCCGTCAAAGGAAAGGTATATGGTGTTAAGCCCTGCCAGGGACGCTTCCTTGAGAAGATCGTACTTCTTGGCGAACTCAAGCCCGTTGGTCGCAACCTGGACTTGGGCAAAATTCCTATCCCTGGCCGCCTTTATTATCTTGACGAAATCGGGGTGGACGGTGGGTTCCCCTCCGGAGAACTGCACAGCAGTGCATTTTATCGGCTCTTCCGCCCTGAGCGCATCAAGCATCTTTACCAGCGTTTCATAGTCAGGTTCGTAAACGTACCCCTGCTGGTTCGCGTTCGCGAAGCAAATCGGGCAGTTCATGTTGCATCTGTTCGTGAGATCGACGTTCGCGAGAGCGGAACATGT
>JAKQBQ010000199.1 GCA_029574055.1 Methanobacteriota archaeon | reverse complement strand
GGTATGATTTCGTGAAGTGGGAGGATGGCTCTGCGGTATACACTACACCCGAGATATCATTCGACGACGTGGGAGCATCCCTGCAGCTTGAACTCTTCTTCGAGGACAACGGCAGCGGGGCCGGCGATAACGGATGGATGTGGTGGGTGCTCGCCCTGATCCTGCTGATCGTCGTCTGCTTCATCATCATAATGCTCTTCCGCAGAAGAAAGAAGGATGAGGACGAGGCCTAAGCAAAACCCATTACGATCTTTTTACCGAAAGGCGCATCCGCGCTTTTCGGCAATTTCATCATTTTTTGAAAAGGAATCTTTTATCTTTTGATACCGATAGGGTGTCATGGTCTCCAAACGTTATTTCGGCGATCACTCGTTGATGATCGGAAGATTCCAACCCCTCCACAACGGACACTTGGAGGTCATACGCAAGTGCGCTGCGGAGTCAGAGAACCTTACGATAGGGATAGGCAGCGCGCAGTACTCCCACGAATGCGACAACCCGTTCACAGCGGGGGAAAGATACCTTATGATTGATGAGGTGATGAAGGACGAAGGCATCACGAATTATTGTATAGTTCCTATCGAGGACCTGAACAGATATTCCCTCTGGGTATCTCAAGTGGTGTCTCTTTCGCCTCCTTTCTCGATAGTGTACAGCAACAATCCTCTCACCCGGCGCCTCTTCAGCGAGGCGGGCTTCGAGATAAGGGACTCCCCGTTGTACAACCGCGAGATGTATTCCGGGACCGTCGTAAGGAACATGATGGTGAACGGCGACGAATGGCGCCCGCTGGTGCCAAAGAAGGTGGCCGAGGTCATAGACTACATCGACGGCGTGAAAAGGCTGAGGGACATTTCCGGAGGGGAATAAGCTGACCTCTGCGGAGGACCTTTCAAGGATGCTTTCGGAAAAGAAGCTCACGCTGGCCGTCGCCGAGTCATGCACTGGGGGATTGCTCGGTTCTATGATCACTTCCGTACCGGGGTCATCGGCGTATTTCTTGGGAGGGGCTGTGACGTACTGCAACGACGCGAAGGAGGGTCTGCTCAACATCCCGAAGCAAATAATGATAGAGAACGGAGCCGTCAGCGAGGAGACGGCCGTCGGCATGGCCGACGGTGCGAGAAGGCTGTTCGGATCCGACCTGTCGATATCCATAACGGGCGTGGCCGGCCCCGGTGGCGGGACAGCCGCAAAACCCGTGGGGTTGGTATGGATAGGCATCTCCTCCGAAAAAGAGACGTTCGCCAGGGAATTCCATTTCTCAGGCAGCAGGGAAAAGGTGCGTTCCGCCGCCGCGGAGAAGGCCATGGAGCTGCTCATGGACTCTCTCGTTCACTGAATTTTAATATCACCCATCCGATTGCCCCGTATGAAGCACATAATGACCGGAAAGGTCAAAGAGGTCTACCAGGTGGATGAGGACACTCTTGAATTCGCATACACCGACAACATCTCCGTTTTCGATAAGATAATTCCTTCGAAGATCCCCCACAAAGGGGAGACGCTGTGCAGGACCGCGAAATACTGGTTCGAGCTTTTGAGCGAGAAGGGGATTCACAACCATTACATCGACGAACCTGCTCCGAACAAGATGAGGGTCAAAAGGGTCGATATCATCAGGGATTACAGCAAGATAAACAACAAGACCACGAATTATCTGATCCCGCTGGAGGTCATCTGCAGGCATTACGTCGCCGGCTCCCTCCTCGACCGCGTAAAGGCAGGGAAGATCACCGCCGAGCAGCTGGGATTCCCTAAGGATCATGTGGTAAAATACGGCGAAAAGCTCCCCAGGCCGCTGCTTGAAGCGACAACGAAGCTGGAGGAGCACGACATGAACCTTACCGACGATGAGGCGAAGAAGATGGCCGGCCTGACAGACAAGGAATACAAGGAGATCATGGACACTGTTCTCAAGATAGATGAGATCATCCAAACGGAAGTGGCGAAGCGCGGCCTGATCCATTGCGACGGCAAGAAAGAGTTCGGATACGACAAAGAAAGGAAGCTCATGGTGCTGGATACCTTCGGGACGCTTGACGAGGACAGATGGTGGGATTCCGAAGAGTACGCAAAGGGCAACATCGTCGAACTCTCAAAAGAATTCGTCCGCCGGCATTACAGGGATACAGGCTACCACGAGAAGCTCATGGAAGCGCGCGACGCCGGTAAGAAGGAGCCGGACATACCCGCGCTGCCGCAAGATATCATCGATAGGACCAGCGGCCTCTACGTAAGCATGTTCGAAAGGATCACCGGCGAGAAGTTCTGATCAGAACAGCTTAACCAGCACAAGCTTCTCGCCTATGAGGCACTCCGCGTCTTTTTCTATGGATATAATGGAATATTTCCCGCCGTCCTCAAGAGCATAAGGATGGCATGAACGATAGTTCGAACAGTCCGGCCTGCCGCATTCCTGTCTCTTGAACGTTATCAGGCCGCCCTCGATCGCCGATTTCTTCGGCACGGAAGCTCTCTGGGGGACCTTCTTTATCTCGACCGCACGCACCTTATCCTCGTTCACAGCGCAATCGTGCGTCTGCCCCCTCACAGAAGTGATCTCGTACATGGAACCGATCTCAAGGTTTGTGCATACCCCTTTCAGTTTGCAGCCTTCGCATTCCGGCTGCGGACCAAAGTAATAGAAAGTTCCTCCCGCCTTAGCCTGAGCTTCGCTGATGAGGGTTATCGAAGGCATTCCTCAGATCACTCCGGTGGTCTTCGCTACCTTCTCCGCCGCCGCCCTCGTGAGCCCCCTTTCCCCAAGGATGGTGAACCTGTCCTTGCGCATATCCTTCGCTTTGACCAAAGCTTGGATTATCTCCTCGTCGGTGAATCCCAGCTCCTTTGCGGTCGTCGGAGCGCCGATGCTCTTCAAGGCATCCCTTATCCTTTCCCAGTTGCCTCCGTGGAGCTTCATCATCATGATCGTCCCCACACCGCACTGCTCCCCATGAAGGGCGGTATCCGGCCTTATTACGTCGAGAGCATGGGAGAACATATGCTCGGAGCCGCTTGTGGGCCTGGAGCTCCCGGCAATGAGCATGGAGACCCCGGATGCTATTATCGGCTTCATAACGAACCATACGCTCTCCTCGAGCCCCGGTTTTATGTTCCTGCAGTTGCTTATGAGCTCTTCCGCGGCATATCTTGAAATAATGACCGACGAGCTGCTTAGGTCCTCGCCGGTGATCCTGTTGGAAAGGTCCCAATCCTCCAGCGCGGTCAGGTTGGATATCACATCGGCGCAGCCGGCGGCCAGATATCTGTACGGGGCTTCGTTGATCACCGCTGTGTCAGCAATGATCGCGATCGGCGACACTGCGTTAACGGAAGTTGAAGTGTTGTTGGATTTAAGGGAAGCGCGGTCGGATGCGATGCCGTCGTGGGCGACGGACGTAGGTATGCTTATGAAAGGTATGTTGAGGTCCTTCGCGGCCATCTTGGAGATGTCTATCTTGCTCCCCCCGCCCACTGCCAGAAGGAATGATGCTTTGTGTTCCGCCGCCGCTTTCTTAACCTCTTCGAGATTCTCTTTGGTGGCGTTGCCTGTCAGGATGGTGGAGATGTCGTGCCTTTGGGATGCCAGATCCTCTACTGTCTTCCCTGCGGCCTTGTATGTCTCCTCGCCGGTCACGATCAGCCCGCTGCTGCCGAACTGAAGCTCCCGGCAGAGATCCGCGACCTCCTCGATCGCGTTATGGCCGAGCCGCACGTTCCTTGGGAACTCCATCGACCTCCTTTTTGTAAAATCCGACATTATACCCTTTCCAAGGTTGTACAAATCATTCAGAACATATAAAAAGAATGCACGTATAGTTCGGCATCATGAAAGCCTTGATCGTTTGCGGGAGCAGAGAAGGGGGGTTCACATCAGAGATGTGCCGCTCTTTCTCGGAGGGTCTGGCATCCTGCGGCATACCTTCCGAGATAATCTTCCCGATCGATATGGACATCGGGCACTGCACAGGCTGCGGAGAATGCTACGATGATGGAGAATGCTGCATCATGGATGATATGATCCACATCTACAACGCATTCGGAGGATGCGATCTTTTGATCCTTGCCACTCCCACGCATTTCAGCGGCCCATCCTCTGCCATAAAAACCGTCATCGACAGATTCCAGACCATATGGTTCAAGAAGGCGGCGCATCCTTCGTTCGCGGCAGCTTTATTATCCGGCGGCAGGCCGAAACCCAATTTCAACAACACGCTGTCGATCTTCAAAGCCTTCTCCATAACCGCAGAGATGGAGTGGCTTGGACACCTGGAGATATCCGATACCGACAACAAGGAAATATCCGACGCGGCCGCGCCGTCCTTCGATTACGGAAAGAAGATAGGGGCAGTTGTCAAAGATCGACAATGAATGCCGGGAATCCCGCATCCCCGATGGGCAGCCCTTTGCTCCTTACGAAAGGTATCAGCCCCGGGAACATATTGTTCAACGCGACCCAGTCGTACATGCCCAGCATGGAATCCGTATCAAAAAGGACGATCTCTTTGAACCCTATCCCCGCAATCTCCGATACGGCGGACATTATATCTTTGGTCCCTTCATCCCTGCATATGACCATCCCCTGCGAAACGAACAGGACCGGCATGCAGTTCTCCGAGACCTCGAAAGCCTCCCTCAGGACCTCGTCGTTCCTTGTGGTGTGGTAAGGCACCAGTACTTTCACCGCACTGCCCATGAAACAATCGAACACGTCCTCAACGTCCCTGATGTGCGTAAGGAACCATACGTCGCTCCCCGGGAACCTCATGTTGGTCATAAGGCGGTCGTCAAGCTCCCTTCTGGAAAGGCCCTTGACATCCACGATCAGAACAGGCCTCCTTTCCTCGGACTCGTCTGCGGAGTACGATATCCTGACGGGTTCCGATGCGAACGCGATCATGGCGCCCTCCATATCAACAGGCGCCGCCCAGACATCGCCGCTTTTGAATGCGGAGTATATTGCGTGTATCTCCATGAAAGTACATCGTTGAAGCAATATAAACCGATTAAGTAACGAATGAATATATACTTTAAAAAGGGATTTGGGAACGGAGATAAAAATGGCACACATTGAGAAAAGAGCCGTATACATGTGCGAGACATGCAACAACTACGTTGAGGGACTGTACTCCAAAGGAGGACCGGTCCCGGAATGCTGCGGGGACGAGATGACCAAATTGGAACCCCAGACAGCAGACTTCACGAAGGAGAAACACGTCCCGTACATTGAGAAGAAGAATGGCGGAGTGCTCGTCAAAGTCGGAAAAGAGATGGCGCACCCCATGACCCCCGAGCATTACATAGTGTTCATCGAAATATGCGCAGACGGCATCCTCATGAGGAAATACCTCAAGCCCGGGGATGCGCCGGAAGCGTTCTTCAAGACCGATGCCAAGAACATCGTTGCGTGGGAACTCTGCAACGTCCACAAGTACTGGAAGTCGGCCCAGTGAAACCTCTGGCCGTCCCGCGGACGGCCTTAATCACCTTTTTACAGTGTTAGTTTTAAATCGATATAGGGTCATTATCCGCACGGACTCAGCATCATCTGGAAAGAGGTTATATCATGGCATCAAAAAAGAAAAACGATTCTAAAGACGACAAGAAAGGATACCAGCCCAAGGCAACAGCCAGACATGCCAAGATAACCAGGTCGAAAGAGGAGGAGATCGAGATCCTCAGAAAGAAGATCGATACAGACAAGTATCTTGCCAAGAAGTACGAGGCCAACAGGAAGACGGAGATCAAATCGCTTCCCAAAGAGGACCGTTCGGCGGCAAAGGCCGAACTGAGGGAATCCATCGCGAAGAGGAAGGAAGCCGAGAAGAAAGACAAAGAAAAGCTCCGCATGATGATGCAGGAAGAAAGGTACGAGAAGGGCAGCATTGGGAAGGAATCCTTCGACGATGACGAATGGATCAAAGGCGGGAGGAAGAAAAAGAAGGAAAGGGAAGCCGCACCTGCCCCCGCGCCTGAACCTGCACCCGCCGAGGCCTCCGTACCGGAGCCGGCATCCGCACCCGCAGCTTCTGAACCCGATGAGGTCCCCGAAGCCCCCGGACCCGAGGGTGCCGAAGAGCCGAAAAAAGAAGCCTGATCTCTATATTCGGTAACGTTTTAAACCCCTCCAAAGATATCTGTATCACCTTAGAGGCAGACGGAAATGAGGGGGCCCCGTCCAGTGCCTAGGCAAATAGGGGGGCATATTATTAACAACAAAATGTCAACTCTCATAATCATCGGCGTCGCCGTCGCAGTGGCCGCCGCAGCCGCCTGCATGATGATAGTCTTCAGCAGCGAGAATGAAGAACAATATTCAGTCACATATTACAGGGACGGAGAAAAGCTTCTGGAAAGGACGGTGCCTTCGGGTACTTCCATAACCATCCTCGACGAGATCGGCGGGGGCAAAGACACCGGGAACTTCATCGGATGGAACACCAGACCGGACATGTCCGGCTCGACCCTCCTGCCGGGGATGTCCATGAAAGTGGACAGGAACATCTCCCTGTACGCAATGGTCGCTGGCACCGGGATGTTCAAAGTGATGCTTCCTATAGAACAGAAAGGGTTCAGCATAACCGCGGACCCCGTGATGGTCGCCAAAGGCGGCAGTTCGATCCTATCATATTCTCTTCTGCCGAGCCATGTGGATTATGATCTCGTGATAGCCGTCAACGGGAACCCCATGAAGCTGGACGCGATGAAAAAGATATACCTTTCCAACATAACCGAGGATCAGGTGGTCACTGTAACCGGGGTGTACAACCGAATCGAACACAGCATCACTCTGCCGGAGGAGCAGATCGGATACATACTGACAGCATCGGCGGAGAAGGTCCACCAGGAGCAATCATACACGCTCGAATACACCTTGCTGCCGGGGTACAGGGAGACCTACGAATTCGGCATACACGTGAACGGAGGGGATGCCAGGATGCCTATCGACGGTATTCTGACGATAGAGAATGTGATGGGCAACCATGTGATCACCGTCACCGGCGTGGAAGCGATCCTCTACAACGTCTCGGCCGGAAAGAATGTATCGGCATTCGTGAACGGGGCAGAATCGTCCGCAGCGACGGTCGAAGACATCATTACCATACTGCCCGCTGACGGGTACGTTATACCTTCAACCTTCGAAAGCCAGATCAAAGGCGAATTCACTGTCGAGGATGGGAGATACCGCATCGCAAGCAGCATTTCCTTCCCTTCGATCCTGAAAGTGACCGCAGGAGAGAACACATATATGGACGG
>JAKQBQ010000198.1 GCA_029574055.1 Methanobacteriota archaeon | reverse complement strand
CATCAGGCGCAAAGATCCCTGCTGACCTGAGGCTCGTGGAGGTCACTGAGCTGAGGACGGAAGAGGCTCCACTCACGGGAGAATCCCTTCCCGTTGAGAAGTCGGTGGGGCCAATAGGCGAGGAAAACCTTACGCCGGGCGACCAGGCCAACATGGCCTTCATGGGAACTATTGTGGTCAACGGCCGCGGCCGCGGCATAGTCGTCGAAACGGGCGCCAGGACGGTCCTCGGGCAGATCGCCCGGGATGTCAAAGGCCTGGGGGTAACGGAGACCCCCCTCCAGCGAAAGATCGTCAGGTTCGCCCAGTATATAGGGCTTTTGGTTCTCGGCAGCGCCGCCGCTATTATCATTCTCGGCCTTATGCTCGGTATGACCTTTGCGGAGGTCTTCGGCATTGCCGTTGCGGCGGCGGTCGCGACGGTGCCGGAAGGGCTCCCCATAGTGGTCACCGTGACCATGGCCATAGGTATCACCCGCATGGCGCGCCGGAACGCAATCATACGGAAGCTCCCCGCGGTGGAGACCCTGGGAAGCACGACGATCATCTGTTCCGACAAGACGGGAACGCTGACAAAGAACGAGATGACCGTGAAGGCCGTCTACGACGGGCATCACGCCTACGAAGTTACCGGGAGCGGCTACGATCCCGAAGGAAAGATACTTCACGATTGGGAGCCGACAGATTCCGAATCCCTCAAAGGGATCGAGACGGTGCTCAGGATCGGCCTGCTCTGCAACGAATCACAACTGGCCGGGGAAAATGGCCAATTCAGGATCGACGGCGACCCGACCGAAGGGGCCCTCATTATATCCGCCATGAAGGCGGGGATCCACCTGGAAGAGGAAAGGTCAAGGTATCCCCAGGCGGGCATAGTCCCCTTCGAGTCTGACCGCGGCTTCATGGCAACGCTCCATGAACACGATGGCGAAAGGGTCATCTTTCTGAAAGGTGCTCCGGAACGCGTCCTTGACATGTGCCAAAGTCTGTCCTCAGGAGAAGCCCTCGACCGGACGAAGATCATCGAGGCCGCCGAGCGCTTCGCAGAGGACGGGCTCAGGGTGCTTGCCATGGCCTATAAAAATGTCGCAGCCGGAAGCCCATCCGGACAGTTCACCCATGACCATCTCGGCAATGATCTTGTCTTTGCTGGCCTGCAAGGCATGATCGACCCTCCGAGGCCTGAGGCTATCGAGGCGATCGCAGGGTGCAGCGAGGCGGGCATAAGAGTTGCGATGATAACCGGCGACCATGCGGTCACGGCATCTGCCATAGGCAGGATGATCGGCCTCGGGGAGAGCAAAGCCCCTGCGATCACGGGAAAAGAGCTTGAAAAGATGAATGACGAAGAGCTTTTTGCCCGCGTCCAAAAAACATCCGTCTATGCGAGGGTATCCCCCCAGCACAAGTTGAGGATCGTTCAACAGTACATACGTCACGGCGAGGTGGTCGCCGTTACCGGCGACGGCGTGAACGACGCCCCGGCGCTCAAAGCAGCGCATATCGGCGCAGCGATGGGCAAAACAGGGACTGACGTGGCGCGCGAGGCTGCGGACATGGTCGTCACCGACGACAATTTTGCGAGCATCTTCCATGCAGTCGAGGAAGGAAGGATAGTCTTCGACAACATCCGGAAGGTCACCATGTTCCTCATTCCCACAGGATTCGCAGCTATCATCTCGATTATCATTTCGATGATCCTCGACATGCCGGCCCCCTACGTGGCAGCCCAGCTGTTATGGATCAACCTTGTAACCAACGGCCTGCAGGACGTGGCGCTCGCCTTTGAGCCTGGCGAAAAGGGCATCATCAAGAGAAAGCCGAGAGATCCCGGAGAAGGCATTATGTCGAGGCTCATGCTCGAGCGAAGCATTCTGGTGGGGATCATCATTTCAGCAGGCGTAATCTACAATTTTCACGGGGCCATCGCAGGAGGGTCCTCCGTGGCACATGCAAGGACCATCGCCATGACCACCATGGTGCTCTTTCAGTTCTTCCAGGCGTGGAACTCCCGCTCCGAGCACGAATCCGTATTCCGCATGAACCCCCTGGGCAACCCGTTCCTCTTCTACAGCATGGTCCTGGCCTTTCTCGCGCAGATCGCCGTTATCTACGTCCCTGCGCTGCAATGGGTCTTCAGGACGGACACAATAAGTCCCATTGAATGGGTTCAGATCGCCGCAGTGGCGCTGACCGTTGTGGCAGCCGTGGAGATCGATAAGCTGATACGGAAACGGAGGACAATGTGAAGATAACCCTTTTTGACCGCAGCCTCTACCTGAAGGGCCTGATGCTCCTTATCAGAAAAGACAAGGAGATACACGATGAAGAAAGGGCCCTGATTATGCATATCGGGAGGTCCCTCGGGTTTGACGAGGAGTTCTGCGAGAATAGTATTGAAGAGATATTGATCAGCAAGTATGTCGTCGACGAGCCGCCCCGCTTTTCCAGCCGTGATATCGCGAAGTGCTTTATCAAGGATGGGCTCAAAGTGTCGCTCATCGACAGGGAGGCTCACGATCGTGAGATCGCATGGCTGAAGTCCGTTTCCAGGCTGAACGACATCGAAGAGCGGTTCGTTGACGAGAATGTCTATAATGTTCTAGGCCAGATCCATGAAAGCGTGCATGATACCCTCGAGATAAGGAATTTTGAGTGGGCATGACCAAGCAGGATCTTATATATCCCCGATAAGATCCTTTAATTTTTCCATATCCCGGACCTCTATCATATTTCTCTTTTTCCGCAGCATCTCAAGGTCTTCGAAGTGATTGAGGGCAAGAGAAACGGATACGCGCGAAAGCCCCGTCAGGCTTGCGATGTCCTCCTGGGTAACCTTTTTTTCGATAAGCAGCCCTTTCGCCGTCTTCTGCCCCACTTCGCACGCGAGCTTATATATCATGTGGGCCACCCTCTTTTCGGCATCAAGGAATGAGAAATCTTCTATCTGAAGCACAAGCATCCTGGTAACCCTTGCAAAGGCGGCGATGATCAGAAGGGAAACTTTCGGGTGCTTCTCTGCGAGGCCGAGGAAATCGCGAACGTTGATAACGCGCAGCATTGTTTCTTCCACTGCGGTAGCGGTATGAAAATAGGGGTGGCCGTCAAAGGCGGCGGCATAGCCGAAAAGCGTGTTATTCTCCTGTATAACGATGATCTTGTCCGATCCGTCTTTGCCGAGAAGGCTTATCTTGACCTTCCCTTCTTCAATGAGATAGAAATAAGGCTTGCTCTCCTCCCCCTGTATGTAGATAAATTCGCCTGATGCATACCGTTTCCTTCCCGAAATGGACAAAAGAAGCGATAGTTCTTCCGGATGGTCCTTTAGATTATCCGTCAGATAGGGAGAATCGGGTATGTAATGTTCTTCATTGCTCATCCCATATCCCTCTGCAGAAGGATTATACCGCTTTCTCTGCCATTGCACAACTTCTGCGTTGAAAGGAAATAGGGGATGAGCGGGGACGGGATATCGTTGATCCTGTCCCCGGCATTATCCTGTCCGTTCCGCCTCATGCCTGATCATTTCTTGTGCCCAGCTTGACAGCCAGGAAGCAAGCGACCAGGACCAAAA
>JAKQBQ010000086.1 GCA_029574055.1 Methanobacteriota archaeon | reverse complement strand
CAGCATAAACATCATTGTGGACCTGGAGGACTTCAGGATCGGCAACGGAGGTCCCTTGACCGCACTTGATAGCGTCCGCATCTTGACAAAGGTGCTTGCATCGAACCAGGGGGTCAAAAGGCGATCCAACATGATGCGGTTGATGATGGCCAGTGGTTTCGAGCTGATCAGGCACCAGGTGGGAAAGCCGCCCAAGGGACATAAGGTCCGATATGCCTTGAAGGCCGATCCCTTGGGGATCGAATCCTAGGAACCGATCGCTTCTGTGACCTCGTTCAAGATATTCTTGATCTTCTGGTCCACCCTCTCCCACGCCTCTTGGACCTGGACGGAACGGTATACGTATTTTAGACGGATCCCCTGCTCCACACTTTTGGTGATGAAACCTTCCGCCTCCAACCTCTTGATGTGCATCCTGATGGACCGTTCGGAGATGCCCAGTCGCTCTTGCATCTCCTTGATCGTCATCGAGGTCTTGAGCAACAATCTATAGATCCCGATCTCCACCGATTTAAAGTTGAGGAAGGTGAGGATGATGTTGAACACCTCCTCCGGATCCCCCTTGTCTTTGAGCGCGTTCTCGATGTCCTCTAGGTAGTTGTTCTTAACCACGTATAATGATATGCAATAATCACTATTAATTTTTTCAGACGTATAACGATTTTTTACCTATGTAGGAACATCAGGTACTGCGGTCCTCATCAGAGATCATGTATCGCGGCGCGTTCACCACGGAAACGGACAGTACACGAGGAGATAATTAGACCGATAATCCATTCACATCGAACATATGGGGATGATCGTTCTTCATTTGTTCCTTTCTTCTCGACGCTCAATTTCATATATGTAAATGCATTTTCATACATATGCAAGGTCAAGAGGATGTGGTCATCCGTGATGATATCCGATCGTTCCTGCGGCGCCAAAGGACGAAGCTGCACGGTGCCCAGGTCAACCGAATCGAATATTTGACCATGGCCGCGAGCGTCGGGGCGATCATGTCCCTCTTCCTGATGTCCGGGGAACCATCCTATCTATCGGTCTCCCTGTTGGTGGGTATCATGGCCATGGGCGTGGATTTCGCCATCGAGCATTTTGGAATAACAAAGAAGGCTTGGGGCTATCCGCACGGCCGATTGTCTTTCAGGGGCGTCCCTCTCGAAGTGCCGTTCCTCTTCTTTTGCTGCGGGATACTCGTGACCTACGCGACCTATGTGCTCTCAAGCTATGATCTCGGGTCGATGATATTCGGGGAGGTGATCTCCGGGACCGTCCTGCTGCAGGTCCTCCTTCTGATCGCAGCTGCCTTCTTCGCGGTCCAATATCATCGAGGGGCCATCAAGAGCCTGGTGTTCTGGGCGCTCCCGCTCGGCATTGCCTTATACCTGTCCTTCCCGCAACCCTGGATATTGGTATTCTCCATCATCCCGATGTATCTCGACTATTATCTCGAGAGACGGTTGGTCAGGTCTTCGAACATCGAGTACAAGGGCTATGATGAGGATGTGGCGATCAACGTAGCAATCAGTTACTATCCCACCACCCTGCTGATCATGGGGGTAGTGGCTCTGTTGCTGTACTGCTTAGAAGGATGAAGGAACCTATCTCTGAAGATGATCCTTTCACAAATAAGTCACGGTACTATCCGTTAATGCAACGGTTCCCGAGGCGATTTACACTGAAGGTTTTTCCAACAATTGTGCAACTACGCTGAAAAGATTGCGAACATATCCAGTAGCATCCCGGGCATTACCCCGCCCCATATGATCTCATTGAGGCCGCCGAAGGCGGCACAAAGAACGAAAACGACGTGAAGGCCGCTGAAGATGGTTAGTGCTACGCTCTCATTCTCGAACGCATTATAGACCGCCACTAATCCTGCAGCGGTCATTCCCGTATGGATTATAATGGCTATGAACAACCCAATAGTGCTTAATGAGGCGATTACGGTGAGCTTAACCCCTAAGAACGCTCCAGGCGCAATGGCCTCGATGGCCATATCAACATGCGGGTAATCACTCATTTCGATAATGTGTTGTTCTCGATATTTATATAATTATCCATTATAAAATATTATAACTGACCCACCCCTTTCTAGAGGTTTGAATCGATAGATATCT
>JAKQBQ010000085.1 GCA_029574055.1 Methanobacteriota archaeon | reverse complement strand
CTATGATGTTGACGCTTTGCTTGATCGTGTCTTTCCTCTTCGGAGCCTTCCATTCCACTATCGATCTGATGGTGTGGTCATAGCTGGCGGAGAAAGGCTGGGATATCAGAGACTCGTCGAACGCCACCGCCCTGTCCCCGTACCCGGATCTTTCTATGGCATCTGTTATATTGTCTCCGATCAGCGCAGCTCCGGGGGAGGTTATGAACACATTGAAACGATCGTCGGCATCGCATATTATCGGGATGCATTCCTCAAGCTTCTTGCCGGAACCGTTGATATACGTATCCTCATCAATGTACGTGCACGGCATAAGCGGGCTGCCGAAGAAATACTGCCGGGAATATTTTTTGTAGTCGGCAGGTTCGGAACGCGGATAGCATCTGGATGACAGAAGAGCGTGATAAGCCCTGCATCCCCCCGGACCGTGCAGCACCGCCCTCCCGTCTCTGAAGCTCTCCGCAGCCATGAGCGCGCCCGTGAAGCCGTCCATGCATATTTTATTGAAAGGCATCAGATGTTCCTCCATCCCTCTCTTTTAGGGAGGCTTATTGCCTCTTCAAGCCTCTTGGCATAATCTATTATCCCCTTTATGCCGGGACCCGGGCGGGAGTATGTCGCTTGGTACGCACCCTCCAGATCGCTGTGCACGCTGTCCGACAATATGATGTCGGGAGAGTATTCTTCGATATCCGAGATTATGTCTTTCAGGGAGCAGTCGTATCTGTAGCGGATGCCTTTGGACAAATATTTGGACTCGGGCTTTTTCTCCTTCCATTGATAGCATGGCCATACTTCAACAATGACTATCTCCATTCCCAGATCGGTGATCAGGTCCATCAGCCAATCGATATCCTGAGCGATCTTGTTCTCGATCATCACTTTCTTCCCTTCAAACCGGGGCTTGATCCTTTCTATCTCCCTATTGTAATCGGCCACGTCCTCGGCCGCTATCTTTGCCGCCTTCTCTTGGATGCCGAACTCCTTCCCGATCTTCTCCGAGAACTTTTTGTATTCCTCTACCCCGGCAGGCAGAGGCTCCATGTCCACCTTGACTCCCAGCCTGTCCCTGACCAGCTCGGCCGTCTTCAATGAGCTGTGGTCGTTATCGATGATGTAGTTCACCTTTCCAAGGCGGAATTTGCGGATGGAATCCATTGATGAATTGTACATGAACCTGCAGTTCACTTTGATCCCATATTTATTGAAGAGATCGATGACCTCCCTATCCTTTTCCTCTCCCCTTTTGAAGAAATACCTCTCCGCCATGATGTTGACCGTGTCCTCCCTCGCCTCTACGGAACCATCGACCATGTCGAGGAGGGCGTCGGCGGATTGAATGAATCCGTCTTCCCAATCCCCGGTGATGTTGCCGTCCGACTCCACCACTCTGAAATAGATGTCGGGATGCTCGAGGCTGATGGCGTTCACTACGTCGATCGTATTGTCGCCTATTATCCCGGGAACACAGGTTGTCACGATGAAAATGTTCTTGTATCCGTCCATAACCACCTCTCTGATCTTCTCTTCCAGAAGGCCGGCGCCGCCGAAAACAGATACGGTATCGTCCATGTCTGTGGATACCATCCTTGTCGACTGGGGGCTGCCTGCCTTGCTGTCTCCTTTGATGGAATCCGATATGCTCCTCAGAGAGGACATTATGTGCGCGCAGCTGCGGGGTCCGTGTATGATGACCATGGCATCCGTCACGGAAGAACAGCCCTGCACAGAGCCTGCGGTGGC
>JAKQBQ010000053.1 GCA_029574055.1 Methanobacteriota archaeon | reverse complement strand
TGTCTATTTTTGTCTCTTTGGATATGATCTTGCCTGCCTCGGATGCAACGACGGCACCGAGGAACGCGCCGACCGGGCCTCCCCATGTGTTGCCGGCGAAACCGACGGCTACGCAGGAGAATACGACCATCGGCGGTGCTTTCAGGGCCTGTGCGATCGCTACGGCGATGGCTGCTCCGGTCATGGAGCTTGCAAGACCTCCGAACTCGACCAGGATCGGGATCCCGGCCTTCGTTCCGATCGTTCTAAGGATAAGTCCGGTGATCAGCGATGAAAAGAGACCGACGCCCATTGCGCCCAGAGCGTCGACAAAGTAACGCTTGAACGAGAATTCAACTCCCTTGCGTTTCAGAAACGCAGAGATTTTGTTATTGCTCTTTCCCAAAAAACAGGACCTCTTTTCAGGTTAGTTTGTGAAAAACCCATTGGGAAGCATTGTAATGAAGTTCAGCGGAATTAACAACCCCGTCATTTAAAATTAATGACAGCGGATAGCGATTGTGATATTTTTGTCGGAACCAGACACAGAACAGATAAATACGGGGAGGCAATGCAAATGACAACGGCCAGTATTCTGAACAACGTCATAGGTCCAGTAATGCCCGGAAGCTCAAGTTCGCACACAGCGGGGCCATATCACATCGCAAAGATGTGCCGCAGCATGATGGGCGAGCTGCCGTCGGAGATATCGTTCACCTTCGAGCCGGCATCCTCTATAGCGGAGGTATATCACGAGCAGGGGAGCGACCTTGCGCTGGTAATGGGGACCCTGGACCTTCCTCTCACCGATCCGCGGTTCAAGGAGGCGCTGAGCCTCTTCCCATCATTTGGCACCGACATAAAGTTCATCATAAAAAGTTTTCCCGAGGCATGTCATCCGAACAGCATAAAGGTCGAAGCAAGGCTTAAAGACGGATCTTCGTTTTCCGCCGTTGCCGACTCGACCGGAGGCGGTGCTCTGCTATTCCGCCGTATTAACGGATGGGAGGTCGAGATGACGGGAGACGCATACTATGTTTTCGTCGAATTGGCCGCGGAGAGGGCACCGGCTGTCGGAGCTATGCTTGAAAGGTTTGGCAGTGTCGCAGCGGGCGAAAAAGAGGGAAGGGCGATGCTGCTTCTTTCGGCATCCGCTCCCGTGGATCCCGGGCTCATCGAAAAGATCCGTTCCGAAGAAAGACCTTTTAGCTGCCACTGTGCCGTCCCGGTATTCTTCCCGGTAAGGGGAGAGAGGATATTCACTTCGGGGGAAGAGATGGTGAAATACGCCGAAGAGAGAGGGCTTACGCTTGGGGAGGCCGCGCTTGAGTATGAATCGGCCCTTCTGTGCATGCCGCGTGAGGCCCTTGATGCCGAGATGGACAGGCGTCTTCAGGTGATGATAGATTCAGTGGCCCTGGGACTCTCGGATGAGAGTCCGCAGATGTTCCTCCTCGATCCCTCCGCAAAAAAGATAATGGATGCGGAGAGGGAAGGGAGGCTTGCCCTCGGAGGGATCCACACCAGGGCTGCCGCGCGCGCAATGGCGGCCATGCAGGTCAACAGCGGACAGGGGATAGTGTGTGCGGCACCCACTGGCGGATCTGCCGGCGTCATTCCCGGGATCATGGTGACGATGCTTGAGGACATGAAGATCCCGCGCAGGGATGCCGTCCGTTCCATGTGGGCAGCCGGGGCAATAGGATGGGTCCTTGCGACGAGAGGCACTTTCGCCGCCGAAGTGTGCGGATGCCAGGTCGAAATAGGCGCGGCAGGCGCGATGGGGGCAGGTGCCGTGGTCGAGGCTGTGGGAGGTTTGCCCCGTCAGGCCGCAGATGCGGGTGCGATCATGTTCCAGAACGCCATGGGCCTTGTGTGCGATCTGGTGCAGGCGATAGTGGAGATCCCGTGTCACACGAGGAACGGGTCCTTTGCATCACAGGCATTCATCTGTGCAGATATGATACTGGGCGGTTATCACAACGCAGTCAATATAGACGATACCGTAGACGCGGTATACTCCTCCGGAAGGATGCTCCCACCCGAGCTCCGCTGCACATCGCTGGGCGGTATCGCAGTCACGCCGAGCGCCCTTTCGATGCCCAGGAAAAGATAGCATAAAGCAGGGCCGCCCTCTGCAGGCGGCCCTGGATTTTTCACACTCTCTTCTTCCATCGGCGGTTCCTGAAATAGCCTTTGGCAAAATCTTTTGTGCTCTGCGGGATCAGAGGCGGCTTTCCTTCGTCTATCCTGTAGTTCCTGTAATAGATCAGAAGGTCGCAGAAGACGAGCAGCGAATTGAACGTGTAGGATAAGATCAGGAAACCGCCGTCGTCCCTCAGCAGTACCCTTGTGATGCCGGCCATGTATCCTGAGAAGACGATGAGAAGGAAGAAGAGGCTCTTGCCCTTCCTCGTCCTGCTCGTCCATGATTTGTGTATGGATGCGGGCCAGGCCGCCGCAAAACAGATGAGCATTATTGATTCAAGCAGACTGTCAATTAACATCAGGATCTTTTTCTGACTCTATATTATCGTTCTCTGTGCAGGGTGCGCGATATCCGGAAGCAGTTCCCATATAAGCTCTCTTTTCTCTCCCACATTTTCCAGCGCTTCCATCGAGACGGTCCAGACCTCGCAGGGGTTGGCGTTTTCGACGAGCTTTTCGCCGAAGTCCCCGAGCTCTCCTGCAAGTGAGACCGCCTCATCCTCTTTTTCCGTCGTGAAGATGAGCCAGCTGACACTGTCCTGCTCCTGCGTGTCCCTGTCTACGTAGCCGGGTATCATCATCCTTCTCAGCGTGTTGAGCCAGAGGTGGAATTTTGCGACTGTTGCAAGGTTCTTTTCATTGTCCTTGTCAGGGAATACGAAGAGGAACCTGTCCGTGTTGATCACCTTGTGGAGGTCGTTGGGATGGCCTCCGAAATCCCTGTACTGCATGAAATCATAGTGACAGAGGTAGAGGAGGTCCACATCAAGCCTGCCGGGCTCCGCCGAGTTCTCTTCACACCAGGATCTCAGCCTCTCAGGGGGCACTAGGTCGGTCCTTCTTGTCTCGATGAGCGCGGTGCTGAACTCCTCGTTTATCTTTTTGTACAGGGGCGAAGCTGTGTATCTCCATTCCAAAGAGCCGCCGTCCAGTGAGACCAGTTCCTCATCCTTCAGGTCCGGGTAATATTCAAGTTCATGTCCGGTATGGTATACCTTGATGCCCCACCTTTGCAGATGGGCAGAGTCAAGAAGCATGCGCAGCCTGGTCCTTCTGACGCTCCTTGCGGGGTCGGAGGGCTTCCGTCCGGGGGCACCCTCGAGGAAGAGCTCGTTTTTCAGCCTGTCGTATTCGTTCCGCCCCGCTTCCGTCAGAGAATATATCCCGTCGGAAAGTTCAAGGAAGCCGTTGCTTACGAGTCCGTCCAGCCCTGATATGTCCTCTCCGGCAAGTTTCAGCAGCTCTGCCGTCCAGCATGGATCCTCTTCGCTGAACATGGTCATTATCATCTCTGACAAGTCCATCTCCCCCTTAAATGTTGAGTTGCGGCATTAACCCTTTCATTACCGCTGCAAGAGAGAGCAGCGAGATGATTATCCAAAGGGTCACAGCCATGAATAAAGGCCTGAATCCGATTTTTTTCAGCTTGTCCCTGCTCAGTCCTGCCCCTATCAGGAAGAGGGTGCCTGTCATGAGGTGCTTTCCTGTGAGCGAACCGATGTCCCAGAGTTCCTCGAGGCCGGGCAAGAGCGATCTTGCCGTCGCTGCCGCCAGGAATCCTACCAAAAACCACTGGAAGGGGGGTCTGCTCTCCGACCTGTTGAATTTTGCTCCGATCATGGCAACGGGAAGTATCCAGAGTGCCCTTGTAAGTTTTACTGTAGTCCCGACAGCGAGAGCGGCT
>JAKQBQ010000044.1 GCA_029574055.1 Methanobacteriota archaeon | reverse complement strand
TATACGCCCGTTGCCGTCGTCGAAAGGATGGATCATTACGAACCATATGTGGGCGACCGCCGCTTTGATGAGTTTGTCTGCAGGGTCGTCCTCGAACCATCTGAGAAAGAGTTCCATCTCCGATTCCAATCTTTCCGGCTCAGGTGCGACATAGTGTATGCGTTCTTTACCCATTGCCCCGGACACGACCGCTACGGTTCCCTTCCTGTATTCTCCCACGGTTATCCTCCCAACGCGGTCACTGCTGAGGAGCATCTTATGCCATTCCAGCAGACGTTCCTTTGTGAGGGGGGACCGATGGTCTTGAGTGGCATCCATCATCATGCTGACAACACCGTCCTCTCTCCTGGATGTCTTTCCTGGATGTGCGATCCCCATGCGTTTGTGTATCGACGATCTGACATGATCCTCATTGAGGTATTCCGATTCGATCCTGGACGAGTTCATTACATCCTCCGTGATGTTGTCAATGAGTCTCTTTTGGGCGTCGCCCGCCGCCCCTTCCATCATTCCATAGAGCTTCCCCTGCAAGAATCTCACTTCTTCGATCAATGGTTCCACTTTATCGTTGTCCCATCTGAAGTTGGTCCAGCCTTCTTTTTCGTGAATGTACACAATATACGATAATTCTTCGTAGAATAAATAATTGATCTCCGAATATTCTACGAAGATTATTCGTTGAATGTTCTGAACATTCTACGAACGCGGATCTTGCGTTGCAACGACCGGGTCGTTTCAAACGGGGCGCAATAATGATCCGGAACACCGCTTTGTTTCAAAGATAAGATCGCCTCACAACAGAAACCCGCCGCCTTCATGATCCCAACGAAAAACATTTACAGTGACATTTACAGTGACATTACAAAATCGATCAGTTGTGCACTATTATCCAACGCCCCGTTTTGTCGCCTCCTTCTCTCTTGATGTATCCTCTGTTTGAAAGGGATGAGATGTATTTTTTCACTGTTCTTTCGCTGACCCCGATTGCTTCGGCGATCTCCGCCGCCGTGACTCCTGGATCTTTCGAGACCATCTCGAGTAATCTCTTTTCATTGTTCGACAATGGGGCTGCGTCATCCGGTCCGGAAACGAACTCATCTACGGCGTTCCTGATCATCCTGAGCATGAAGATCACAAAGGGAGAGACATTATCGGGGTCGGAACTTTGCAGCGCGGAGTAGTAATTCTGTTGTTCCTTCTTAACCCATGTTTCCACTCAAATCAAAACAAGACCGCACAAAAAGAAGGTTTATATACAGAACCGTAATTGGCAGACCGATAACAATGGCGTTATGGCAGGGGAAATCACGGAGAAAGCCTACCGGAGGCAGGCTCGTATCCAGCAGAGGCAAGAGGAAATTCGAGATCAGCAGGGAGAAACAGTTCACAAAACTTGGCAAACAGTCCCTGAAGCACTACCGCGGCCGCGGAGCGAGCTCCAAGACATGCATGCTCGCAGCAGATTACGCCAACGTTGTGGACAAGAAAACGAACACTATCCAGAAAGCAAAGATCCTCGACGTTACGGTCAACCCTGCAGACCCCAACTACGTCCAGCGTAACCTTATCAACAAAGGCGCCAGGATCAAGACCGAGCTTGGCGACGCGATCGTCACATCCAGGCCCGGACAGGACGGCGCGATCAACGCCGTGCTCGTAGAGAACTGAATGCGGGGACCGCATTCCCTTCTTCAGCAACTTCTTTAACTCTTTTCTGTATTATTGGAGTGATAACATGGCGTACGATGAGGACACCGCGATCACATTATGGCCCGAATATTTCGATGTCGACAGAACAAGGGCAATGGGCCGGAGGCTTCCCAAGAACCTCTGCGTAAAGAACCCGGACATAGATATCATCGCTAAAGGCGCGCTGATATTGGATCTGGAGTATGAGGTGTACGAGGACAAGGCCTACCCCTCCAACTGGGCGGCGAAGCGCGGATGCGTCAAGGTGGAGAGGGGGAAGATCTCTAAGACCAAACTCCTCCCGAAGATCGCAGAGATACTCGTCAAGAACCAAAAGAAATGATCACCTCATTGGATTCAATGGTCATCGACGCCAATTCAGAGGCCATGGGGGTCGGTATCCCCGCATTGATGGATAACGCCGGCAAGGCCGTATCTTCCGTACTGACAGAAAGATTCCGCGGCAAGAGATTCGCTTTCGTTTGCGGCAGCGGGAACAACGGCGGCGACGGAATAACTGCCGCCGGGATGATGGGCAATGAGGATGTGACCATCTATCTTCTCAGGCCTGCGGGTTCCATAAGGTCGGAACATGTCGGAAAAGTTCTGAAAGAACTAAAGTGCCAGATTAAGGATTTCTCAGAATTTGAAAGCAGCAGATACGATGTGATCGTCGATTGTGCGCTCGGCACCGGGATCTCCGGGGAGGTGAGGCCGCCGTACGATGGCTTTATCAGGATGGCAAATGACTTCAATGGGTACGTAGTATCTGTAGACATACCGTCCGGCCTCGGGACCGGGACGGCGGTTGAACCGGACATAACGATAGCATTGCATGATATGAAAGAAGGAATGGATAGTAAGAACTCAGGAGAGATAATCGTGAAGGACATAGGCGTTCCGAATGAAGCATACGAGAATGTCGGCCCCGGAGATATGCTCCGGTATCCGATACCGGCAGACGACAGCCACAAGGGGATGAACGGAAGGCTGCTGGTAATAGGCGGCGGGCCGTATTACGGAGCGCCTGCCATGGCGGCGCTGGCCGCCACAAGGGTGGGCGTAGACATTGTCAGATTGGCTGTTCCTGAGAACTGCTCGTCCGAGATCGCTTCTTTCTCTCCCGTATTCATGGTAAGCAAGCTTACCGGGGACTCTCTGAGGAGGGGGCACCTCAATTATCTGCTGAAACTGTCCGAGCAGCACGATGCCGTCCTCATAGGCCCCGGTGTAGGCGTCTCCGTTGCCACAGGAGAGGCCATGAGGCAGTTCGCTTACTCCTGCAGTGTTCCCGTTGTCATCGACGCCGACGGGCTTACTGCGCTCGGCAGAGAGTTCGTATCGAATGGAAAGGCTGTGCTGACTCCACACCGCAAAGAATTCAAGAAGCTCGGCGGCGATCCCGATAACGCTGCAGAATCCGTTAAGGAGGTCGCAAAGAGAATGCATTCCGTCATCCTTCTGAAAGGCAAAGTGGACACGATCTCCGACGGGGAAAAGGTAAGATACAACCCCACCGGCAGCCCCGGAATGACCAGCGCCGGGACCGGAGATGTCCTGGCTGGGATCACCGCCGGACTGCTGTCCAAGGGAATGAGTTGTTTCGACGCTGCCGCTTTAGGAGCCTTTATATCCGGAAAGGCGGGAGAATTCGCATTCGAGGAGAAGTTTTACGGATTGACCGCGATGGATGTCATCGAATCTATACCCAAAGTGTTCATAGAGTACCTAAGGTGATCATATGGATCTTCAGCCGGTCCACGGCATCCCTGCTTTGAGGGCCGATGAGTACCTTGTGATCGGGGACCTTCATATCGGAATAGAGTCCCATCTCAGGTCCAAAGGGTTCCACCTTACGTCAAGGACCGACGACATGTTCGATTCCATCGTTAAAGCGGCGGATGATTCCTCGAGCAGGCTGATAGTCCTGGGCGATGTGAAGGATTCGGTCCCCGGTTCGACAAAACAGGAATACCGGGAGATACCGATGTTCTTCGAGAGGCTGCTTGACCGCTTCGACAGCATAGATGTTGTCAGAGGGAACCATGATACCAACATCGAAGAGTTCCTTCCCGGCCATGTGAGAATAAGGCCGGCATCCGGAATGAAAGTGGAGGATGTGGGTTTTGTGCATGGGCATACGTGGCCTTCGAAAGACGTCATGGCCTCGAGCACATTGGTGATGGCCCACGACCACCCCGCGGTGATGTTCAGGGACGGTGTAGGAAGACAGGTCAACGAGCCCTGTTGGGTCAGAGGAAAGTTCAGGGACGTCCCATCAGATAATTACGAAATTCTCCCAAGGAATTTTGTCATAGTGCCGGCATTCAACAGGATGCTCGGCGGGTCTCCTGTGAACATCATAGGGGAGCCGCTTCTCGGTCCGATCATGGGCGGGAGCCTTCTCGATCTTGAGAACGCTACGATACACCTTCTTGATGGGGTTGACCTCGGAAAGCTTTCCGATCTGATGGTCTCGGGCGCGAACAACCGGAGATGGGGCAGGACCCGAAAACAAGAGCCGTATTGACCGTTTACCAACAGTTTTCTTGGTAAAGTTACACATAATGATTACGAAAGAAAAGTATATATTTTATCAACAATTAGTTTTAATATCAGCAAGACAGAAGTCGAGCTGATGGAGGAATGATAAACAAACTTCATAGGCGAGGTGATAAAAATGAATCTGAAAGCAATAATAATAGCAACGGCAGTTGCTGTTGTTGCTATTGTAGGAGGGTCGGTGTTCATCACGAGCGGCCCTCAAAACGAAAACATCTCATACGAACTGGGGGGCGGAGAGAACTCATATCTCAATCCATCTTACTATGGGGAGAGCCCCATAACTTTATCGAACCCCTCTAAGAACGGCTACACTTTCGGCGGCTGGTATACAGACAGAGGATTCACGAACGAGATCACGACCATTTCGCCGGACATGGGAAAGATAACGCTCTATGCCAGCTGGATCCTTGACGTCTATACGATCACATACGAACTGAACGGCGGGTTCTTTGTGGAAAACAGCCCTTCGACATACAGCGTGGAAGAAAAGGTCGTCCTTAGCAGCCCTAAGAGCGGTACGATGACGTTCAACGGGTGGTACACGGAACAAAATCTCTCTGCCCGTTCAAAGATCACCGATTTGAACGACATGACCGGCGATCTGACCCTTTACGCCGGTTACGACACCCTTGTAGGAAAGAGGTACACGTATGATCTAAGCGGTACCGCCAACGGTCTGCCGGTCACCGGCACATTAGAGGTGTCATATTCTGATTTCAAAGATGGCAAATACTTACTGGTGGAAGAAAGCGTGATGATCTTCGCCACCGCCGGCGGGACTGTGAACATCCCCTCTATGTCATCGACCTGGGAAGAGAACGGCTTTTTGAGAGATGCCAAATACGCCCGCGCAGAGGTCATAACATATCAAGGCAGGCAGGTGGTGGCGGATGTTTACGAAGACACCACAGGCAGTGTCGTCGGGAGCGATTATCTGCTGCCTGACAACACTGTGGTCAAAGCCAGATTGGACGGCGAAATAGGGGGAGTAATGCTTAGTCTGATATACCGTCTGTCAGGCACTTCCGAATTTACGCCGAAGGAGGCGTATGATGTGGTGGTGCATCACGGGAACGGATTGCATTCGGTATCCGGAGAGGGTACTTTCGGAATAGGTGAGAAAGTGAACCTGCACGCCACCCCCGATGCGGGCGTTTCGTTCAAAGGATGGTGCGACAAGGACGGGAACATCTACGGGAACAGCAAGCATCTGACGATAGAAGCTATCGGCATGGACATAGAGCTCTATGCGTTCTGCAAGGGGGATGTGCTGCTCTCGACGCCCACTCCGGACGTCTATTCCAACGCCAGATGGGTCATAGAGGGAAAATACAACGGGAAATATGAGGCAACGGTGTACGGGGACCCGGTGATATACAACATAGAGGACACGGGATCATACGTCTGCGTATTCACGGGAACGGCGGCGGACGGCAGCACATACACCTACAGCTTGGATCATGTGGTGGACGGCAAGGTAAGGACGACCTTCGAATGGAAATACCACGGCCAGAAGTACGGGATGTGGTGGGATACCAACTATTCCTATTACGCCTATTACAAGGAGCTGGACACACCGCGGCACCATACTACCGAAGAGGAGGATGCGAAGTTCGTCATCTACACGAACAACACCATCACAAGAATAAACGAGGTCCTTCTGGAACAGACAAAGGACATGTCCAGGCTGCAGCGGGCGAACTTCATACTGGCGTTCGTGCAGGGCTCGATCCAATACCAATACGATAAGGATGGGGTAGGATAGGATGAGTATTGGAAATATCCCATTGAGACCCTCTTTGAGAAAAGAGGGGATTGCGAAGACACGGCGATCCTGTACGCAGCACTCCTGAAGTCCGCCGGGTACGACGTTGCCCTGCTGATGCTTCCGGGGCACATGGCGGTAGGGGTAGGCATACCTGAGGCTCACGGCGTATCCTATGCCCATGAGGGTGTGGAATACTACTATTGCGAAACGACAGTGACCGGATGGGCCTTGGGGGAGATCCCGCCGTCATATAAGGACCGCCACGTGTGGGTCATTGTCATCTAAACCTAAAAACCATTTAAAAAATTTAATAAAGAGGGGTTTCCCCCTCTTGTTTGCGTTCAAAGGTTCTTTGCCACCGTGCTGTTC
>JAKQBQ010000010.1 GCA_029574055.1 Methanobacteriota archaeon | reverse complement strand
TTGGTCTCCCTTATGGTGACCCCGAAGAAAGCCGTCATCTCTCTTCCCGTAAATGCGTTCAGCTCCCCTCCGGCGCCTTCCATCTTCTTTGCCATCTGGTAGGAGGAGTGGTTCTTCGTTTCCCTGAAAACAACATGTTCCAGCAGGTGGGATATCCCCATGATGTCCTTGCTCTCGTCCCGGGATCCAGTCCGCACTCCCACCATATATCCTGCGCTCTCGCTTCCGGGAATGTTCTCGATAAGCACGGGTATCCCTCCCGCCGTCCTTGCAAACGAAATGCCCTCTCCGCTCATGCCCCGATGATATTGTGCGAGTAATTAATATCTTCACATCATACGGCAGTGCAATGACAACGATGAAGGCCATAAAGTATTCCGACCGGAAGTATTCCTGCCCTATCGCGATAGTCGGGATGCCCGGCATCGGCCTCGTAGGCTCCATAATGACCAGCTTTGTGATCAGAGAGCTGAAGATGGAAGTGGTGGCCGCCATAACGTCTCCCGAATTCCCTCCGTACACGCTGATACAGAACGGGAAGCCGTACCCTCCGATAAGGATATACGGGCATGAGAGGAGAGAGTGCGGGGATGACTGCAGGGATATCATCATTGTGACGTCGGAGATCACCCTCAGGCCGGACCAGTACTGCGGCCTCAGCGCCATCCTTACCGAGGTGTTCGACGAGCTGGGCGTGACCAGCATAATCGCCATAGAAGGGGTGCCGCAGTTCCAGGAAGATATGAGCATACTCGCCTGCGGATCCTCCAAGGCCTCCGTTGACAAGATAGAGGAATTGGGCCTTAAGAAGCTGGAGGACGGGCTGGTCAGAGGACTGACCGGGGTCATGCTCTATGAAGCGTTCCATTCCGGAAAGGATGTGATAGCCATGCTGTGTCCCGCCAACCCCGCGCTTCCCGACCCAAGGGCGGCCGCCGAGATACTTGAACCCTTATCAAAAATAGTGCCGGAACTCAAGATCGATGCCGAACCGCTGTACAAAGAGGCGGAAGAGATAGAGAACAAGATCAAACAGCAGCAGGAATACGGCTACGACGCGGCCCCGCAGGACATCAAGCAGCTTTACGGGTGACCGAATGCAGCTTATCCCAACCAAATATTTCATCACGTCCGGCAAGGCTTCCAGCAGCATCTCAGGCCTCAACGCCTTCGACCGCGCGCTGGTCTCCGCCGGGATCGGAGAACAGAACCTCGTTGCCGTCTCATCGGTGATACCGGAGGGATCTGAAAGGATCGCGATCATCGATCTCCCGATGGGCGCCGTCACCCACTGCGTGATCTCCGAGATGAGAGGAAAGGGGGAGGAGATCATCTCCGCCGGCATTGCGTACGCTCACAGAAAGGACGGAAAAGGCGGATATGTCGCCGAGGGGCACCTCCACGGATCCGCCGACAGCCTTAGGAAAGAGCTTGATGGGAAGATCAGAGAGATGTCCGCGATCAGAGGCGCAGCCTTCGGGGAGACAAGCTTTGTCATCGAGGAGATGAGGGTCCCCGCAGGCATGTACGGATGCTGCATCGCAGCGCTCGTTTTCACGGAGTACAGATGACCTACGCCGTAATATCCTGCGGGAAATGCAAACGGGAGAGGATCATCGATAGATCGTCGTCCTCATCCAAATGCCCTTATTGCGGCGCCGGCGCGGATCATAAGAAGGTGTCCATCATCTTCGAGGATAGGTCCCAGGACCGCGCACGGGAGGCTCTGGCACATCTGCATTCCTTCGACCTGCCGGAAAAGAAGAAAAGCGGAGTTGACCACGACCCGCTCTCCACCCTCATCTACAGATACGAGAAATGCACGGACCTGCAGAAGAGGATGGGCCTGGTGTCGAAGGGCCTTACCGATATCTTCGGAACGTTCACGCTGGAAGACATCGAGAAGATCGACGAGAAGAACGCAGAGAAGCTTCTGAAGGCCATGCTGGAATTGTGTTATGTTTATGAGGTCGAGCACGGCAGGTACCGCGCCTGACGTCACTTTGGGATGTCCTTCCTCTGCTTGCCTTCCATCCTGAGGACGTCCCTAACGATGCCTGACAGCTTCGCGTGCATTATGTAGTAGAAGTAAGCGGCCGCAACGATCAGCGCCAGGATCAGGAACGCATAGAACAGTATCTCGTTCTGGGCGTTGCTGTACGCGACCACCAATATCAGGGCGTATGCGACGTTGATGAATATGCTTTGTATGGCATATTCCATCGGCTTCAGCCTCGCGATCCCTTCTCCGACCGTGGTCCCTATCGCAGACAGTACCAGTATGTGGGAGAGGGCTATCACGAAGAGCCAAATGAATCCCGAGAAGTCTATCGCGCTTTCCTCTTCGACACCCAGGATCGCCGTTCCCAGGAAATATAAGGAACCGAAGGCCATGGTGCACCCGATCCCCAGCCCCAGTCCGTATCCGTAGAACACGGTGTCGGACTTGCCGTGGAACCTTTTCAGGTTAAGGATCGCGACCATCACAAGGCACTGCACCGTCGCGAACAGCACCATGTATATCATGCTCGCCCAATTCAGCCATGAATATGCTGCGAACAGCAGCGTGCCGGCGATCAGCCCTATCACGAAGAGCCAGAAGAACCTCGGATCGCTGAAGAACGGCTGCTCCACTCTGGGATAGGTGTACTTCCTAAGCACCGCATACATGAGTATC
>JAKQBQ010000008.1 GCA_029574055.1 Methanobacteriota archaeon | reverse complement strand
CGATCACCATGATGATGATCATTATAACGATGGGCACCATCAGCGTCTGGCTCATCACAGAAGTGGATATCTCGATGGGCGTCACGCCGTCATAGACCTGCCCGTTCACGTAGGTGTAGGTCACAGGGGACGGCTGGATGGGGTTAGTATGAAGATCGCTGAGTCGGGATCGGACACATCGGAGATCAGCATGTATGATATCATGCTCGATATGAATGGGATGACGGTCGCTGAGACCACCGATGTCGTAGTTCCGATGAGCCCGCTGTCCATGAAGATATAGTATTCTTCGATCACGGTTTGTTCCTGAGAGTTGATGCTTTGGCTGAATCCCGGCACTATTCCGAAGGCTGTTGTCAATCCTCTGTCGATCATTTCCCTCGTTATCTGCTCATTATCTCCGTGCGGGCTGTCGAGCATGATGATGAAGCCCCGGGCTTCTTCAGGAGAGATTGCGTAAGTTTCCTCATAGAAGACATATATCGCAGAGAGGGCGAATTCAGACCATTCTCCGCCCGCATCGCCGTTGACGATGCCTATCTCGGTGGGGGAGGTCAAGCCTTCCATTTCGCTTCCGGCCAGGGATCCGACCCCCATGAAGATGACCACCATGAACACGATGGATGCGATGGCCCCGGGCGTCAGGAGTTCCTTGATCTCCTTCTTTGTCAGATTGAGAAGATGGTTCATCCTTTCACCGCCTTTACGAACACTTCTTCCAGGTTGGCTGCGTTGAATTTTTCCTTCAATTCTGCGGGGGTGCCGATGAGGACTATGCGCCCCTCGTTGATCATCGCGATCCTGTCGCAAAGTATGTCCACTTCGAACATGTTGTGCGACGATATCAGGACGGTAACCCCATTCTTGGCGATGCCCCTGATCACGTCCCTGATCTCGAATGCGTTAATGACGTCAAGGCCGGATGTGACCTCGTCCATTATCGCTATCCTGGGGGAAGGCATGACCGCTCTCGCTATCAAAAGCCTTCTGGCCATTCCTTTGCTGTATGTATCTATCTTCGAATCGATCCGGTCGCCGAGATCCGCAAGCGCTATCCCCCGTTCGACCATTTTATTGAAGTCTTCGCCCTCGGCGAAGAACCCCGCCATGAATTTCAGGTAAGCCCTTCCGGTAAGGCCTTTGTACGCCCCGGCATCTTCGGGAAGGTAGCTGATTACCCCCCTGACATTATCGGACTCTTTCGCGACGTCATAGCCGCATACGGTGATGCTTCCGGACGACAGCCTCAGAAGGGTGGATATCATGCGGAGGGTGGTCGTTTTTCCGGAACCGTTCGGGCCGATCAGGCCGAACACCTCCCCTTCCTTCACAGAGAAGCTGATGCCTTTGACGGCCTCATTCTCTCCATAGGTCTTCTTCACGTCCTTTATCACAAGCGAGTCCATATTCACATATCTTCCTTATTGTAGAATATTTCTTCTATGCTTTTTCCGAAATAGTTTGCGATCTTGAATGAAAGCTTCAGAGAGGGGTCGTATTTCCCGTTCTCGATGGCGATTATCGTCTGCCTTGACACGTCCAGAGCCTCTGCCAGCTCTTCTTGGGTGATGTTCTTCATTGCTCTGAGGATCCTGATGTTGTTATCCATTTTCTTTTATCCTTCTTTTTGCCGCATAATGCGATGCGACGTATGCGGCCGCTATCAGAAAAGCGGCTAAAGCCAGAACCATGCCTACATTGGACTTCCACCCCCAGTACGCGTTACCGTCGGCAAGGCGAAGCAACAATGACGCAACGATGAGTTGGGGGAGCACTAACCCGAATAGGAAGAAGGCGGATCGTTGAGCGCTGTCGTTCGTTCCCTCGTCCTCTGCTATGTGAAGTTTACGTCTTTTCATTATGAGGACAAACACCAGCGTTGTTGCGATTACCGGGAACACCCCTACAGCTATGATATTCAGAGCCAACGAGGTCTCAGGCAGATACGCGGAGAAGTACAGTGCAAATATCACTGCCATTTCTACTACCACAACACCGCCGAGTATCATGCGTGTTTTCTTTTTCATGTTAGGCCGCCCTCATAACTGTGTATTCATCCATCATTCTTTATTTTGGTGCTAAAGACAAGATGCGATAGGTCATTAATCGATAATAAAAGTGCAATAGCGAGCATCAACGTAATGCTCGCACATTCGTGCAGTCCATACTAAATCTTGTCAGAATGAAGGTTTAAGAAAGTGTTTGGGAGGTCACTCTTGACCCATCGCGTTGTTGATGGCCTCTTGGAGCGTTTCGTACTTCTCGCGGAGAGCCTTCTCCTGCTTCTCAAGGCCTTTGATCCTTATCTCAAGAGTTTCGATCGATTCGTTCATGTCGGATCTGATCTTCTCTTTGTCGTCGACCTTGATGAGAAGGGTGCCGGAGCTCTTGTACACATCGCCGGTAGCTTTCTCGAGCTCCGCCGATGTCCTCTCCATCTCCTTCTTCTGGGCTTCCATCTGCAGCTTCTGGGTAGATACCGCCTGCAGCTGCTGCTGGGTCTGCTGGAACTGGGCTATCTGGTTCTGTAGCTGGGGGCTGATGTTGTTCATTTCTTCACCTTGTTATTCTGCCTATTTCCTCGGTTATCCTTATGCATTCCAGATACGAGTTCAATGCCGCTCTCATCGCCGAGGCGTCGGAGGCGGTGAGGTTTATTACACCCACACCATCCTCCGTTCGGACGTCTGCTGTCGTGCGGGGAAGTTCCCTTCCCGCTTCAGGGCTCAGCGCGGAGATGATGCTCTCCGCATCCTCCGATGCAATCCTGATCTCGGCGGCGAACATATCAATCGGACTTCAGGACCTTCTTCA
>JAKQBQ010000165.1 GCA_029574055.1 Methanobacteriota archaeon | reverse complement strand
CTCGGAGGCATCCACGGCGACCGGCCCGTGCACAGGGCAGGTGGGGGAGTAGTAAGGCTTCTGGATCAGGAGGTTGTGTTCATTCAGCTTTCTGAACTGCCACTGCATGAACCTTCCGTAGTCCGGGTACAGGGTGCAGGTGAATCTTCTCCAATCCGCAAGGAACCCGAACTTTCTCCAATAGTCGTTCACATAGACGTTGTTGAAATAATCCACTACTTTCATCGGATCCTTCATATCCTCCAGCTTTTCTTTCGGGCATCCGTTCCTTAAAAGATATTCAATGTAATCGGGATCGTTGTTCGCAACGCGCGAGGCGAGGGTTATGGCGCCGTTCCCTGTCGCGTGCGCCCCCACCGGGAACATGACGTTGTATCCTGTCATGCGCTTGTATCTTGCGATGGCATCGGTGTAGGTATAGCCTCTGAGATGCCCGACATGGAGGAATCCCGTGACGCCGGGATATGCGAATATGATCATGAACTTAGGTTTGCCGGCTTTCCTATCAGCCCGATCCAGACCTTCTTTGGACCATTCCGCCTGCCATTTCCTTTCCATTTCACTGTGATCGGACATCTTAGCCCTCTGGGTTGCTTACGCTCTAATATATCCCCCAATTAAATATTATTCTATAAAGGAGCACATCGGAGTTCTGCTACGAACAGGCATCCACAGAGCCGGACAATTGTAATGCAAAATGGCTGATATCTTCTCTAAAAAGATATCATAATGCACCCTTGCTGATAACAAATCTTTATTATCCGCTATGTATTATAGGATGCTGGACATCTCATCTTCGGTCTTTGATCGGATAGGTGAGTTGTAGTTCATTGCATTACAAAATGTGATACTATTATATACCCCATACGGCATATACATTCCTACGGGCAAAAAAAAGGGATGGGAACTCTACAAACGCTCGTGGTGATGAGAAATGGGAGAAAAGGAAACGACGATCTCGTTCAGGATGGGAAAAGAAGACCTCCAGATGCTGGAAGAATTCATGGACGAGCATGGGATAGACGAACGTGGCCGCTCCCGTCTCATCAGAGACGCAATTGCAGGATACATTTCCTCACAAGGTCATGGATCCGGCAGTGCGGGAAAAGGAAGCGGAATATACGTCCGCTTCAACGAGGTACAGATGGAAGCCCTCAGAATGATGGTGGAGGATGGGACCGCCTTCGACGAAGAGGAATTCATCAGGAGGTGCGTACATGCAAAGCTGGTATCGCCGGAAGTCGAAGCCGACTCCGCCAACCGTGCTTTCAAGGCCGCACAGATGGCCTCGAAAATGAAATGAAGGGATGGGAAAACATATTCCGGCGGGGCGATGGGAAAGCGAGGCGCTTCCCCGCCGGCAAATAAACAGCTTGGGATGGGGATGCACGAATGGAAACGGACACAAAAGAAAATGAAGCACCGGTTATGATCGAGCCGCGCATAGCCGTAGTGGGTCTTGGCGGCGCGGGTTGCAACGTGGCAAGCGAGTTCTATAACGCGCTTGCACCCGTTGATACTATAGCCATCAATACCGACAGGAGAGCCCTGGACGAAACAGCCGCGGATAAGAGGATATACATATGCAAAGCGGTCACAAAGGGCGAAGGCACAAAAGGCGACGCTAAGATCGGAAGGAAGTGCGCCATGATCCATGAGGAGGAGATCGAGAAGGCGGTCGTCGGACACGACATCGTATTCTTGGTAGTAGGGCTGGGCGGAGGGACCGGTACAGGCGCCGCGCCGGTGGTAGCGGAGATATGCAACCGCAACAACATCATGATATTCACCATAGGGATCAACCCCTTCTTCTTTGAGAACAGCAGGACAACTGCTGCGAGAGAAGGGCTTACGGCGATCAGGGCAGCATGCCCCACCACGTTCACGATAGAGAACGACAAGATCCTCGACATCATGCCGAATGCGAGCATGAGCGAGGCGATGCGTGCAGTGAACAAGAGCATAATCGATTTCGTCCAAGAAACGACCGTGTCCATCGTCTCAGGGATAAAGGGCGAGATAGATGCTGTCCACAAGACCGGTACAAGAAAGGCCGGCATGGGGAAGATGCCGGAGACCCAGATAGCTGCCGGGATCAAAACTTAATATCAAAAACGGGGGACCCCCCTCCCCCAGTTATTTTCCTTTTTTTTACTGCATTGCGTCACGGCCCATGTCGAACGCTTTAGAGTTCAGGTCCTTTGATTTTTCCGGTACTACTTCAAGCAAGACCTCTTTGAGAAGCTCTTTCTTCAAAGGGAAGCCTTTGACGGCGGAAACGGCGCCGATCATCACCGCGTTGGCAGCGACCGCCTTTCCCGCGGATATCGCCACTTTAGTGGCATCGAGGGGCATTACGTTCTTTGTTCTCGTCCTTACAGCTTCCACCAGATCTTGGATGCCGGGGTACTCTTCGAAGCCTGCGGCGACCATGGATGGATACACGGGATCCAGATTCATCAACACTATAGTATCCTCATTTCCCAACGAAAGATATCTGCAGGTCTCCACGGGCTCGAACCCCATGATCAGATCGGCCCCGCCGGCGGATTCCAGAGGGCTGACCACCTCGTCGCCGAATCGCAGCGTGGAGATCACGCTTCCGCCCCTCTGGGCCATCCCGTGTATCTCGCTCATGGATACTTGATATCCTGCCCTCATTGCGGCCGTTCCGAGCACAATGGATGCCAGCAGCACTCCCTGCCCGCCCACTCCCACTATCTGCACGGTGTACCTCATCCTTTCACCTCTATCGCGCCCTTGGGGCACACGTTCGCGCACATCCCGCAGCCTATGCATTGGGTCGGGTCGGTCTCCACATCCTTGCCCTTCTTGAGCAGCGCCGGGCAGGCTATTGTCTTCAGGCAGGTGTGGCAGCGGATGCATTTGCTTTGATCCACGCTGCATTCCTTTATTTGGAGGGTCTTGCTCTTCTTCAGTTCCAGAGGGCAGGGGCATTTCGATATGACCACCGCAACCCCGTCGAAGTCCAGCGCATCTTTCATGACCTTCTCTGCGCTCTTGACATTGTATGGATTTATTGATTCAACGAATTTGATGCCGAGGCCTCTGACCAGCTTCTCTATGTCGATAGGTTCTGTGGCAACGCTGCCGAACTTCCTCCCCGTACCGGGGTTCGGCTGGTGCCCGGTCATGGCGGTGGACCTGTTGTCAAGGATGACCATCACTATCTTGTGATCATTGAAAAGCGCGGATGTCAGCGGGGGTATTCCTGAATGGAAGAATGTCGAGTCGCCGATGAAAACTATCGCCTTCTGGTCGGTGGCGCTTTCGAATCCTCCGGCGACACCCGCTCCTCCCCCCATGCATATCACGAAATCGGCGGCGTTGAAAGGCGGCTGGACCCCCAGCGTGTAGCATCCGATGTCTGAGCAGTACACCACTTCCCTCTTCCCGACGGCCTTCTTGGTCGCTGCGTACATGCCCCTGTGGGGGCATCCCGCGCACAGCGTTGCGGGGCGGTTCGGAAGCTTTATCTCCGCAGGAGATAGGGGCACGGGCATTTCCCTGACATTGACCAGGTCCTTGAGCCTCTTCATCGTGTCCGGCGAGAACTCCCACTCTCTCGGGAGGTGCCCGGACCTTTTTCCGTAGATGGGGACGCCCAAACCATTCTGGGCGCATATCCGAAGAACCTGATCCTCCAGGAACGGCTCGAGCTCCTCCACCACGATAACATACTTCTTTTTCCTCACGAACTCGGCTATCAGCCTCTCCGGGAGAGGGCTGGTGAACCCTATCTTCAATATCGCCGCCCCGGAAGTGAATTCCTTGACGTATGTGTAGCTTACCCCCGAGGTTATGATCCCTATGTCCTCATCCCCCTCGATGCGGTTGAGAGGGGATGCCTCCGACAGCTCCTGCGCCTTCTTGTTGAGCTCCAGGAGCTTCAGCCTGTTCAGTTTGGCGAAAGCGGGTATGCAGACGAATCTCATGGTATCTTTGACGAAATGCCCCTTCGCCGGCGTGTCCTTTATCGGCCCGAATTCTACTATGGATCTTGCATGGTTCACTCTGGTGGTGGTCCTGTATATGACAGGGAGCCCGAGTTCTTCGGATATTTCATAAGCGTGCTTGATCATATCTTTCGCTTCGGCGGGCGTTGACGGCTCCACCATCGGAAGCAGGGAAATGGAAGCGAAGTATCTGTTGTCCTGCTCGTTCTGAGAGCTGTGGGCGGAAGGATCGTCGGCGCTCATTATGAGCATCCCTGCGTTCACTCCGGAATACGCCAGGGTCATCAGGGGGTCGGCGGCCACATTCATGCCTACATGCTTCATGAAAGCGAAGGACCGCACCCCGGCGCATGCTGCGCCCGCAGAGACCTCCAGCGCCACTTTCTCGTTGGTAGAGAATTCAAAATACATCCCCGCTTTCTCGGATATCTCTTCAAGGATGTTGCCGACCTCCGAGGAGGGGGTCCCGGGATATGTGGACGCGAACTTC
>JAKQBQ010000180.1 GCA_029574055.1 Methanobacteriota archaeon | reverse complement strand
TGCTCTTCCGATCTCATCGCAAAAGCGCTCCAGTCGAGGGACACCTTCGGGTGGGCCCTTCTCATCGCTTCTCCGGAAGAGCACAGGGATGCTGTGCTCAGAGCCTCGAAGAAAGTTCTCAGCCTTTGACCACTCCGATGGGAGTGAGCTTGGCCACCTTGTCGGTAAGGCCTGCGGAGCATACCACCCGGATGACCTCGTCCACGTCCTTGTATGCGGCGGGAGCTTCTTCGAGGATCCCTTCATCGGAACCGCTTCTCAGGTAGATGTTGCTGCTCCTCATCTCATTGTTCACATCGGAGACCTTAAGTTTACTGATGGCGGCGTTCCTTGACATCTTGCGCCCGGCGCCGTGGCAGGTCGAACCGAAGGTCTCTTCCATCGCGCCCTTCTTTCCCACAAGGACGTATGTTCCTATCTTCATGTTGCCGGGGATGATCACCGGCTGCCCCACATCCCTGTATCTTGGGGTGATCTCGCGGCGTCCCGCCGCGAAGGCGCGGGTCGAGCCCTTCCTGTGCACCAGCACGTTGCCCGAATGCCTCTCGATGTCGTGGCGCTCTTTCTTCGCGATGTTGTGCGCGACATCGTACACAACATCCATCCCCATGTTCTCGGCGCTGTCTTCGAGGATGTTCTCGAAGGATTCCCGCACCCAATGGGTTATCATCTGCCGGTTCGCCCATGCGTAGTTCGCGCCGCAGCACATGGCTTTGTAATAATCGTCGCCGAGCTTGGAATCGAGAGGGGCGCAAGCAAGCTGCCTGTCCGGAAGCTGGATGTTGTTGTTCCTCACGTACCTTTCCATTTCCTGGAGGTATTCGGTGGCAATCTGGTGGCCGCATCCTCTCGAGCCGCAATGCACTGTGACGGTCACCTCCCCTTCCTTCAATCCGAATTTGTTTGCTGTATCCTTGTCGAAGACGTCGTCCACAACATCCAGCTCAAGGAAGTGGTTGCCGGAGCCGAGGGAACCAATCTGAGGTATCCCTCTCTTGCGCGCTTTGTCGCTGACGGCGGAAGGATCGGCATCCATCATCTTCCCCATTTCTTCGGTGGCTTCTATGTCGCGCTCCCAGCCGTATCCGTTCTCCACCGCCCATTCCGACCCGTTCAGAAGTATCTCGTCGATCTCCTTGCTGCCGATCTTGGTGAGGCCTTTGGAGCCAAGTCCCGACGGCACGTTCTTGTAGAGCTCGTCGACCAATGCCCCCACGTTCCCGCCGAGGTCGTTGACTGTGAGATTAGTTCTGATCAAACGCACGCCGCAGTTGATGTCGAAACCGATTCCGCCCGGGGAAATGGAACCGCTGTCGGCGTCCACAGCGGCAACTCCTCCTATGGGGAAACCGTATCCCCAATGTATGTCCGGCATTGCCATAGAACTTCCGACGATCCCGGGGAGGCAGGCCACGTTGGCGGCCTGCTGCGGAGCGTTGTCGGCGCGGATCTGGTCGATCATCTTCTCGCTGGCATAGATTATAGCGTTGGTCATCATTCCTGGGAACTCATCCTTCGGGATCTCCCATCTGTTGTCGTCGATCTTCTCCAATCTGCCTTTCCATGTCATACGGATCCACCCTGTATGGAGTTATGAGGATATAAGTAAGGGGCCGGGACCGAGATTTGAACACGAGTCAAGGGATCCACAGTCCCCTAGGATAACCAAGCTACCCCATCCCGGCCATGTGGTATCCGCTGATTATGTGTGCTCCTTAATAAAACTTTTCGATGGAATAAGGTGTGCGGACGGATGGCGGTTGAAATAAGGTTGGGATAGAAGTAATATATACTCTACTTCGCATGTATCTTTTGGATACTCCGCAGTTTCCAGACATCTCGAAATACATACGGAGGACTACGCAACCGACAGGCCCGTTCGGATGGGGATCAGGGGGGCTCAGCGTCTGTCATTCAAGAACATACGGTGACGCGATGAGCTACGGTACAGCGCCCCCGGCCGTTGAAGGTGAGGCCGGGAAGGAGGAGGAAGGGCAGACCACGGGCGGATACGGAGCAGCAGGCTCTCTCTCTCTCTCTCTCTCTCTCTCTCTCTCTCTCTCTTTCGGCATTTGCCGTGGATGATCGCAGCTCGACCATTCTCTATGACTATAGCGCCGCAGGCCGAGGCCTGCGGCTTTCTCACAAAAGTCTTTCCAAACATGTTGCGCGCATCCCGCCCGCGTATCGGCGGAAATCCGCTCTCGGAAAGAGGGCATTCTCAAGAACTAAGTTGGTGTTGAATTAATGAACATTAGAAGCAGTAAAAAGAACAGAAGCAAGAGCAAGGGCGTGATGTCGAAAGGCAGGCCGCTCGCGAAATACGTGATGATCGCCCTCGTGATGGTGATCGCTTCGATAGCAGTAGTGAACCTCGCGGCGGATGATCAATCAGATCATGAATATTCGGCAGCGGTAATTTACGATCATTTCATAGATCTGGACGCTCCCACCAGCGACTCGCTACATGGATGGACTTTCTCAGGCACCACGCTTACTTTTAACTCAACAGCGAGTTCCTACATATATGAGATCAGAAACGGCAGCGGACTAACCAGAAATATAACATTCAGCTCGGGCGCGGACACCACGGTGATACTCAAAAATATCAACATAATCGGCACCATCTCCTTGTTGGGAGTGAATGTGTCTGTGTATCTGGAAGGCGATAACGCAGTGAGCAACGGTGGCATATATGTGCCGTTCGGTTCTACTATTAACATTGACAGCAACCTCAATCCAGGCAGCGAAGACGAGACACTGACCATCATTACTTTGGCAACTTCCGGTCAAGCCGGTATTGGCGGCAATGGCGTTACCGCCACCATGGACCGCAACGCCGGCGATGTTAACATCAACGGCGGTACGCTCGTCATCGGCGCCAACGGCGGCGCCGGTATCGGCGGCGGCGGCGCGCGCAACATAAGCACCACCGGCATCGCATACGGCGGCAACGGAGGCAACACAACCATCTCCGGTGGCAAGGTGACAGTATATGGTGCTACCGCAACCACAGCCATCGGCGGTGCGGGCATCGGCGGCGGCGGCACTATTTCCACTGTAGACCACACTATTGCAGGTACCGCTGACATCGCTGGCAACTCCGGCACAATTTTAATCACCGGCGGCACGGTGAA
>JAKQBQ010000148.1 GCA_029574055.1 Methanobacteriota archaeon | reverse complement strand
TCTTCTCTTCCGCATGCCCCCCGATCCCCACCGAGACCCCTGCGGATATCTTGGTGGCGCTCAGCCCGACGATATTGTCTCTGAACTTCGGGCTTTCCCTGGAAGAGATGGTCTGTCCCGCAAACGGCATGAATATGCGATATGCTAGCGCTATCTGCAAGAGATCCTTCTCCGACACTGTTTCCATAGAATACGCGCCGTTGATGAAGGGTCTCAGCCTCGGCAGGGAGAAGGATATCTCCGCATGCGGATATTTCCGCTGCAGAAGATATGCGTGGATGCCGCACGCCAATGCATCTCTCCTGAAATCCCCAAGTCCAAGCAGGGCGCCGAAAGCCACTCCCCTCATCCCGCCCATCAATGCTCTCTCTTGAGAATCGAACCTGTATGAGAACACCCTCTTCGGGCCGGAGGGATGGAGCTCTGCGTACCTTACCGGATCATAGGTCTCTTGGAACACCGTGACGTAATCCGCGCCGCATTCTTGCAGGTATCTGTACTCCGAAGTATTCAGCGGGTACACTTCGACCCCCACGTTCCTGAAGTATTCCGCCGCCGTCTTCACGCAGCCGCCGATGAATTCCACATCCGACATGCTCCTCGACTCTCCGGTCAATATCATGACCTCCGTCAATCCCGATCCGGCGATGGCCGACATCTCCGATCCGATGTCGCCGGGGGAAAGCTTTGCTCTTCTGATCCTGTTGCTGCTGTTGAAGCCGCAATAAACGCAGCCGTTGTCGCAATAGTTTGAAGTGTAGATGGGCGTGAATATGTTCACCGAGTTGCCGAAGTATCGTTCCTTCTCATCTCTGGCTCTATGCGCCATTTCCTCCAGGAACCCGCCCGCGGCGGGAGAGAGCAGGGATGCAAGATCTTCGGGGGACAGCCGGTCTTTGCTGAGAGCGTTCCTGACATCTTTCTCTGTAGATGAGAGAGGATCCGCCGCCGTAGCAGCGGATAAGGTCTTCTCCATAATATCGGATCGTATATGCTCCATGCTCTCGTGATAGCATTCAACGTCAACGGGTATCCCGGTCATTTCGAATCCTCTAAGAACCCCGTAAGCGGGCTGGATGCCTCCCCTCTGTTCCGGAGGATCCTGCCGGGCTTTGAGATGAATGCCATGCGCCCCGCCTCGATCGCCAGTTTGAAGGCTTTCGCCATCATCGGTATGTTCCCGGCTGTCGCGATGGCTGTGTTCGCCATCACCGCAGCGCATCCCATTTCCATCGCTTCGCACGCCTGCGACGGCCTTCCTATGCCGGCATCCACTATCACGGGGAGGTCGATCTCGTCTATCATTATCTTTATGAAATCCCGGGTCAGCAATCCCTTGTTGCTCCCGATGGGTGCGCCCAGCGGCATTATCGCCGAAGCTCCGGCATTTGCCATGGAACGCGCGGCGGAAAGGTCGGGCATCATGTACGGCATGACGATGAACCCCTCATCGGCAAGGATCTTGGTCGCTTTGATGGTCTCGCAGTTGTCGGGAAGCAGATATCTGGAATCTTTGATGATCTCTATCTTGACCATATCGCCGCACCCCAGCTCCCTTGCGAGCATAGCGATCCTCACGGCCTCTTCCGCATTCCTCGCGCCTGACGTATTGGGAAGCAATGTGAGCCCTTTGGGGATGTAGTCGAGGATGTTCTCCTCTCCCCCCGCGTTCGCCCGTCTGACGGCAAGCGTGGCGATCTCCACCCCTCCATTCTCCATGACCGCCTTGGTCATCTCGAGGGAGAACTTTCCCGAACCGAGTATGAACCTGGAATTGAACTTCTTGCCGCCTATATCGAGTTCGTCAGACATTCCTTACACATCTCCCTTCATCAATAGAGCAATGACTGTATTGGCCATATGTCCGGCGCAGATATTCACTCTGGGAGACATAAGGCCTCCTTCGGCTTCTTCCATGTCAATGCCGTCACCGCATAAGTAAAGGTCGGCGAATAACTTTTCCGTCCTTATCTCGTTGGACCTTCCGAATCCCGCCATTCCGGAGCCGGCCACGATCTTTATTCCGGGGCATTCTTCGAGCATTGTGTTGATGAACATCGCTTTTTCTGATGGGACATCGAAAGCCTCGCAGACGATATCGCATCCTCCGAAGATGCCCGGGATATTGGAAGGATCCAGCTTAACGCAGTGTTTGACGATGGCGATGTACGGATTTACAGCTTTCAGGAGCTCTTCGGAGGCATCCGTCTTCGCTTTTCCGATTTGTTCAAGATAGTAGTTCTGCCTGTTGATGTTGCTGATATCCACAACGTCGTGATCGGCTATCACCAACGAAGAGACGCCGGCGCGGGCGAGCATCATTGCTATGTTCGATCCGAGGCCGCCCATTCCCGCGATCCCTATTTTTGCGTTTTTTATCGCGTTGTGCACTTTCGGAGAATGCCTTGTTGACAAAGAGTTCTCCAGCTCTTCTTTGCTCGGCAGGGTCATCACCCACCACCTACGAACCCGACTATCTCAACGGAATCGCTATTGCTCAAAAGGACGACCCCGTATTCGGATCTCGGGACGATCCTGCCGTTGAGCTCCACCGCCACCCGATCCTGCCGGTAGCCCTTTTTTAGGATAAGGACCTCTATCGTCATCGGCGATACCAACTCCAAGTGTTCTCCGTTGACCTTCATGTACAGTTACCGTAATGATCCTCAGATATTAGGTCTTATTTTCAATATCATGTCCCTGATCTCATGGGCCGCCGCTCTGATGTCCGGTTGGGAAACTATTGCTGATGCAATAGCCACTCCATCCGCACCGGCTCTGATGACATCCTGAACATTCCCTCTGTTGATGCCTCCGATGGCCATGACAGGTATTCCGACAGCTTCCTTTACGGTGAAGACAGCATCTAAGCCTTGGCCGTGATGCGCATCATCTTTCGTATTCGTTTTGAATATCGATCCGACGCTCACATAGTCCGCGCCGTCGGATTCGGCATCTATTGCCTCTCGGACATTGTGCACGGATACTCCTATTATCTTGTCCTCGCCGAGCAGATCCCTCGCCTCTTTCAGAGGGATATCCGATTGACCCAGATGCACGCCGTCCGCTTCGGATAGGATGGCTATATCTATTCTGTCGTTGACGATGAAGAATTTCGCGTATTGCTCGGAAAACGCTTTGATCTTCCGCGCCTGTTCAAGCATTTCCTTTCCGTCGATGTTCTTCATCCTAAGCTGCACGATATCAGCGCCGCCCGAATACGCAAGCTTAGCAACCTCGGCCTCCGACAGGCCGTTGGATGATGCCCTGTCGGTGATCACGCAGAGTTCGAACATGGTACCTAATGGCCTGCTTTTTTAATAATGGTATTCGAATCGGAGTCCGGACAGCATGTCATAAGGCTTCCCTCCGGGAGTCTAAAGACCATGGAGATTCTTCAGGCAATTCCAGGGGGTCATCTTCCAGGGATCCGAACAGGTCGAAATAACCATTTGGCCACTCCTCAAACAAGTGTTCTTTAAGAATGCCGCTTACATAACCTGATACAGACACTCCTTTCTCTTTCGCTTTGGATATCAATTTAGCATAAAGGGCGGAGTCTATGTATAGGGATAGTTTCGGCATTTTATCACCACGTGTAAGTATACTTTATAACACGCCTAATACGGAATCGGGTTTGAATTTTTCTATTATGGTGATTAAGCATACCGCTTTCCGGATCCCGGTTGATACAAATAGATATCGCTAAGAGGTTCTTACGCCCATCTAAAGTTATCTGCTCCGGCGCCGATCTCAAAGTGATATTTCACTATGCCCAGGTCTATCTTGGAATATCTGCCGTTATTGCATTCGGCTTTGACCGTGTTCCCCGAAAGCGTGAACAAGAATCTTTGGCGGTTCATGGCCGTGGGCGCAAGCATCGCCGCTTCCATTCCGGAGCGGAACCAATCCGGCATATCGCCGTCAACTTTATACAGCGATTCCATCGGTTTGTTCTTATGCGGTTCGCCCTGCGTCTCGCCGTAACCGACGGAAACGACGATCGCGATCCTTTCACCTTTATCTAACTTCGAGGAAAACTTCTTCCCGCTGAACATCGCCGCCCAGCATGTATTCAGGCCGAGCTGCTGCGCTTTTATGACGAGTCTCTCCCCATAAAATCCTGCTTTTTCGTCAAGGTCGGCATCATCCTTGCCCGCGAGAACGAAGAAGTTCCTCGTCCCAGAGAACATTGCCCTTGCGAATAGGCTGTTGAAAGTATCCGGATCGTCAGTCACAAGCCGTATATTCAACCCGCTCTCGTCGTTGCACTTGTCGACCTCGGCTTGGAGGGCTGTGAGCACATCGCCTTCGATCTTCTTGTCGGTATAGCGCCTTACCGAATTCCGTTTCTTCATAGCTTCAATAGTGTCCATAGCAAATCTCCATCTGAAATGAAATATCTGTGTTGTATATCATTTCGCAAAAATGGATGCCTTGCAGCCTTAAATAACATCTTCCCGATGGGAGATTCTGGCATTTTGCTGTATTGGAGGTATGCAGCATTTATTCCTTCAGAACTACTATTTATGTTTTATCCTTATTTTTATCTTTTTTATCTGATTTATTATCTTTTTTATCTGAAATTTGTCGAGGTTATCCGACCACGATCTTATTTCGGACAGCCTGCCGGTGTCAAAATTATCATTGAGGCATTATCGTGAATGCTTGCACAGGCACCGAATCCCATATCAGAACTCGCAGCGCTTGCTCAATTCCGCCGGAAGATACATTGGGCGTACGGGATAGCCCTCGGTCTCCTTCTTTATCCTGGATACAAGCTCGTCGGCGGTCATGTCGATGTCCTTGTTCTCTGACCTAACGTAAACTTTCAGTTTCCCGCTCTTCAGCTCGTTGTCGCCGATGACCGCGCTGTACGAGCACCAGTCCTGCCTTGCCTTCCTGACCTTCTTGCCGACTGTCGCGTCGGTATCGTCGATCGACACCCTGATCTTCTTTGACCTAAGGTCTGCGGCCATCTTCTTGGCCTCCGCGACGTATTCCTCAGACATCGGCATCAGGCGGATCTGCTCCGGGACCACCCACGTGGGCAGGTATCCGGGCACCCCGGTCCTCTCTATCTGGACAGCGGTGTCCAGAAGGGCGTACATGTACCTCTCGATGGAGCCGATGACGGCACAGTGCAGGATGATCGGATACTGCTTCTCGCCCTTCTCGTCGGCATACGTTATGCCAAACCTTTTCGCATTGCCTATGTCTATCTGAACGGTGCCGATCTCCCTCGGCCTTTTCATCTGGTCGAGCATGTGGTATTCGATGTTGACGGTCCAGTAATAATTGATCCCCTCGGGATAGATGTGTATCAAGGCGTCCTTCCCGTGCATCTTGCAGAGGTTCAGGACCATTTCCTTGTTGTCTTCGAAGGCCTTTCTGGAAGAGAAGTTCACCAGCATATCATAGTCCCTTCCGATCCTCTCTATCTCCTCGTAGATCTTGTTGTCGAGAAGGGTGAAATATTCGTGGGCTTCCGGCATGGTCCCGCACATGACGTGGAAATCCGGCATGTTGAGCCTTCTCGTCCTGAAGCAGAGCATGGTCTCCCCGGACTGCTCCAGCCTGTACGAGTCGGCGACCTCGAACGCCCCGAAGGGCATCTGCTTGTAACTGATGTTCCAGTTCCTTATCATTGCGAACTGCTGGTGGCACGCGGCGTACCTCATTATGAAGCTTTTCTTGCCGGTGCTTATGCTGTATAACCTGTCCCCAAAAAGATCGGCGTGCTCTTTGACCGCCGGTTCGTCCAGGGAGAACATGTTCGTTCCTTTGACGTTGTACACACTGATGCCGGAGTTGTTCACTATGTCGGTAGAATAATCCGAGATGAGATCGAACATCATCGCAGCGTGAGGGGCGAGGCACATATGCCCCACGTCGGACATGGATTCCCATTGGATGCCGAACTTCTTGCAAAGCCTGAGATACTCCGGCTCTCCGCTCGAAGGAGCCTCTTTCCCGAGGGCTTCCTTCTCGATCATGAACCTCATGCAGTCGCTTCCGTCTTTGTAGTCTTCAATGGATATCTCCTTCCCATCGATGCTCAGAACGAAATGAACGTCCTTTCCTTTCGGCGCGGACTTCTCTTCCTTGCCCTTGAAATCTCTGGACAGCTCGGAGAGCGGGTGCCCTTTGCATTTGATGTCAAACGCCTTATACCATCCGAAAGGCGCCCTGGTGACCTCAGTGCCGGAAGCTTCGATCATTTTCTCCAAGGTATCAAGCATCTCGATGCTGGCCTTCGGCTTTGCGAGGTCGCTGCTCAGGTGGGCGTACGGGTACAGCATTATGCGCTCTGCTCCGACCCTCTCCTTCACGGCGAGGATGTCTTTGGACGCTTCCGCAGCGACCT